>NZ_JAAHIG010000276.1:0-11943 GCF_010692305.1 Moorena sp. SIO4G3
GGGTTTGGAATTGGGCGTTAGGCATGTGGAACTTTGCTTATAAAGAAGGACTAAAACTTTCAACTAACAAGCTCAAAAAATTCTACACCAATCACGTTAAGCCTCAATATCCGTGGCAATCCACTCTAAGCTCAAGGGTGTATCAGTTCGCCTTGATGTACTTAGGGGAAGCGTTCAAACGATTTTTTCAAGGTACGTCTAAACATCCTAAGTTCAAGAAAAAAGGTAGAAATGATAGCTTTACTCTTGATAACTGCGGCCGGATAATGGAGTTTTCAGGAACTCGATTAAAACTTCCCTTTATTGGATGGGTAAGTACATACGAACCTTTACCAGAAATCCAGACTAAGAGAGTAACAATCACTCGAGTAGCTGATTCTTGGTATCTGTCTGTAGCCTACGAGTTTGAACCTGAACAAACCGTAAAATCTAGAGAATATCTGGGTGTTGATGTTGGGGTTAAAGTTCTTGCCACTTGTTCAGATGGAACGGTTTTTGAAAACCCAAGAGCTTATAAAAAAGCTAAGAAAAAATTAGCTCGACTTCAACGAGAATTATCTAGAAGAAAGATAGGTTCTAAAAACAGATATAAAACTCAACTGAAGCTAGCAAAAGCTCATCAAAGGGTCGCTAACATCCGGAAAGATGCAATCCATAAACTAACCTCCTGGCTAGGCAAGAACCACGCAGTCATTGGGTTAGAAGATTTGAATGTTTCCGGCCTGTTGAAAAACCACAAGCTGGCGGGTGCAATCGCTGATTCTGCATTCTATGAGATTCGTCGTCAACTCGAATATAAATCCGAGTGGTACAGTTCAGAATTAGTGTTTGCAGATAGGTTCTATCCATCAACTAAAACCTGTTCAAGCTGTGGCCATGTTCAACAAATGCCACTCAAAGAACGAGTGTTTGACTGTGAGGCTTGCGATTACATCGCTGATCGTGATCTGAACGCAAGCCTCAATTTAGAACATTTAGCCGAGGGCTTCTCGGTGATCGCCTGTGTTAGTAAGTAGTGCCGACACCTTACGCAACCCAGTTATCTGGAGGAAGCAGGAAGTGAACGTCATGACGACGCTTTATGTCGTTTTGTGTCAGTTTTACAAAGCAGTATATATTCCTATTTACCGAGAGATTCACTACTATAGTTATGGCGCTGGAACTGCTGATTCAAACTACCTCAGCAACCCATCAAAGTTTTGATTACGACCTAGCCATTGTCGGGGGTGGCATTACTGGTTCTACCCTGGCCTGTGCGTTGAAACATTCTGGGTTGAGCGTATTACTCATAGAAGCCAAACCCAAGTCAGTGGCAGTTGCCAGGGTACAAGCCTATGCTTTGTCTATCCTCTCAGGGCGTATTTTCGCAGGTATTGGGGTTTGGGATAAAATCCTGCCACAGATTAGCACATTTCGGCAGATCAGGCTTTCCGATGCTAACCATTCCGGTGTGGTGCATTTTTCCCCTTCAGATTTAGGTACCAACGCCCTAGGGTATGTGGGAGAACACCGTCCGGTGCTAACGTCGTTGCAAGAATTTTTGACAGATTGCCCCAATGTTGACTGGCTGTGTCCAGCAGAAGTAGTGGATGTAGACTATCAGGAGTCTGGGGTCGAGATTACTGTCAAGGAGGGTGATACTCAGCATCGAATCAGGACAAGGCTCGTGGTGGCGGCGGATGGAGCGCGATCGCAAATTCGGACTAGGGCTAGGATTACGACTCGTGGCTGGAAATACTGGCAATCTTGTGTGACTGCCCGGATTAAAACCGAAAAGCCCCACAATAATACGGCTTTTGAACGCTTCTGGCCTAGTGGTCCGATGGGGGTGCTGCCCTTGTCAGAGAATCGCTGCCAGGTGGTGTGGACAGCACCCCATGCTGAAGCCAAAGCGTTACAAGCACTAGACGAAGATCAGTTTCTCGCTAAGCTGGAATACTACACTGGTGGTCTTTTGGGTCGCTTGGAGTTGGAATGCGATCGCTATTTGTTTCCAGTGCAATTGATGCAGAGCGATCGCTACATTCAGTCACGATTAGCACTGATTGGTGATGCTGCCCATTGCTGCCATCCTGTGGGTGGTCAAGGACTAAACCTTGGGATTCGCGATGCTGCTGCCCTTGCCCAAGTTTTGACTGAGGCACACCAAGCAGGGGAAGATATTGGAGCTATAGAAGTTCTTAAGCGCTATGAAAACTGGCGCAAGCAAGAGAATCTGGTCATATTAGGGTTTACCGATACCCTAGATCGGATGTTTTCCAACAACTGGTTACCAATAGTGGGGATACGCCGTCTCGGGTTATGGATGCTGCGCCGGATTCGTCCAGTGAAGATTTATGCCTTGAAGTTGATGACTGGTTTGAGAGGAAATATTCCTCAAGTTGCTCAACACTAGAGCAGTGGCTCTCTTGCTTAATTACTCCTAGACAGCGCTGCGATCAGAATTCTGGTTAAGGGTTCTAAATCCGTTGGTACGCGGTAGAGAGTCAATGTTTGGGTGATTAATTTGTCTTGACGGTGCAGAATACCAAACTGCCAGATTGTCCCGGTTGAAACAGCTCCAAATAGCTGTGGCTGTTGGTCAACCGATGGGCATTTCTCCCACTGATCGAGGGCGATCAGTTCCACTGCCATCTGAGTAAAACCATTGGTAAGATCCTCTTGCTTTGCCTCAACCACTAACAGATTAGTCGTTGTCCTGAGCAAGTAGTCCAACGCGCCTTGAAGTTGATTGCTTACCTTGATGAAATACTCAATCCGCAACTGCGCCCGTGTGTAGTGAATTAAATCTGCCATCACAGGTGCAATTAACATCTCCCGCCGGGATTGTTCGTTGCTCAGATCCAGGTAAGGTAAGATTTCTTCGAGGCGTGATTGGCGCTCCTGCAATCGATCTAACTCACCCTGATATTGCCGCAAATCTAATAAGCTACGTTCTAGTGAATAGCCATATTCTGCCAAGATTTCATCCGTGGGAGTTTTGAGTTTGGCTATTTCACTGAAGCTATAAGAACGGTTGGGGTCGAGCAGAGGCATAGGATCGAAACCAGAAATCAGCGATTAAGGGAAAATATTCCTCAAGTTGCTCAACAATAGAGCATCGGTTAAGTGATTAGAAAACTTCTTTCTACTTTGGCTTGCCTCGTGAAGCCAGTCAGACCTCGACAAAAATATGTACTTTCCTATAGCTTTGTCGAGGATTTAGTTTTTGTGTGTTAACTCACTCCATATTTTAAGCCATAAACGTCTCGATCCGGAACGAGTTTATGGCTAATTTATCATAATAAACTTTGGTTTTAACACGGATGCCAGACTTTTTTGATTAATGGTTAGAGAATATTTAAAACATCCTTGTAGACATTAATTACCCACTACACCCCATCATTTCATTCCCCCATCTCCCCATCACCCCATACCCCATCACCAGTCGATATCTGTTATGGTATTGGTTTCAAAACCATTGATTGTAATTACCTAGACAGAGAAAAACATGGAAATTCGAGGAACCGATACACCACGGTTAGACTGGACTGGCGATGCTCTAGCGATTGGGTTATTTGAGGATGCTGTAGACCTGACTGGTGATTTAGCCGAGTTGGATCAGAAACTGGCTGGTACGATTACAGAATTGATCGAGGAAACAGAATTTAAGGGTAGCGCTAATAGTTCTGCTGTCACCCGTGTGGGATCCGGTAGCCCAATCCGTAAAATTATCCTGGTAGGATTGGGTAAACCAGATGACCTGAGCTTAGACACACTGCGCCGTGGCAGTGCCACAATTGCTAGGACTGCGAAACAGCAGAAGATTAAAACTCTTGGAATTAGCCTACCGGTGGTTAATGATGACCCCACAGCAACGGCACAAGTTATCACTGAGGGGATCATCCTGGCACTACACCAAGACAATCGCTTTAAGTCAGAATCCGAGGATAAGGGCGCAAAGCTGGAACAGATTGATTTACTGGGATTGGCTGGGCAAGAAGCAGGGATTGATAAGGCTCAGAAAATCTGTGAAGGAGTAATTTTGGCACGAGAGTTGGTGGCAGCACCAGCTAATGAGGTGACACCAATTAGTTTGGCTCAGACAGCAGAGGAGCTGGCCTCAGAGTATGGTTTTTCCCTGGAAATCTTGGACAGGGAAGCCTGTGAAGAACTGGGAATGGGTGCTTTCCTAGGGGTTGCCAAAGCTTCAGATCTGCCCCCCAAGTTTATTCATATGACCTATAAACCTGATGGCACTCCAAAACGCAAATTAGCAATTGTGGGTAAAGGCTTAACCTTTGACTCCGGTGGCTTGAATATTAAAGGTGCTGGTAGTGGCATCGAGACTATGAAAATCGATATGGGGGGTGCGGCGGCTACCTTGGGCACTGCTAAGGCAATTGGCCAGTTGAAGCCGGATGTCGAGGTTCACTTTATCAGTGCGGCGACGGAGAATATGATTAGTGGTCATGCCATGCACCCAGGGGATATTCTTACTGCTTCTAATGGTAAGACGATTGAAGTCAATAATACCGATGCTGAAGGAAGACTGACCCTAGCAGATGCTTTAGTGTTTGCGGAAAAATTAGAGGTGGATGCGATCGCAGATTTAGCGACCTTGACTGGTGCCTGTGTTGTAGCATTGGGAAATGATATTGCTGGTTTATGGACAACCGATGAAACCATAGCGCAACAGTTTAAAGAGGCAGCAGAAGCCGCTGGTGAAAAACTCTGGCAGATGCCCATGGAACAGAAGTACTTTGAGGGATTAAAATCTCAAATTGCTGATTTCAAAAATACTGGGCCCCGTGCAGGTGGTTCGATTACGGCAGCGTTGTTCTTGAAGCAATTTGTTAAGGAAACGCCTTGGGTACATATCGATATTGCTGGAACAGTTTGGAGTGAAAAAGAAAATGGTTGTAATAATTCTGGTGCAACTGGCTTTCCAGTTCGTACTCTGGTCAATTGGGTATTGAGTGAGACTTAGGGTAATCGGTAGAATGTAGAATGCAGAATGTAGAATGCAGAATGTAGAATGTAGAATGTAGAATGCAGAATGCAAAAGGGATAATTCTAAATTCTAAATTCTAAATTCTAAATTCTAAATTCTAAAATTAGGTAATAGGTAATCAGTAATCGGTAACTAACCCAACTATACTTAAGATCATTACTTAATATCATTAACCCTCTAGTAAGGCACGGCGGAAATAAAGATACCTTTCAAAGCGATGCAGCGCGGTCTTGGGGGTTTCCCCCATGAGCGACTGCATCAAGAGAAATAGCAAAAAACTTATCTAATAAGTATGCAATAATTTTGAATTATAACTTCCGCCCAGCATTACTAGCTATAGGTTTTCAAGGAAAGCAATTGGCTGAGCCAGATAATTTTGGTATTGTATGGAACAGGGAATAGAAAAAAACTCCTGTGTCCCTCATAAGTATGGAAAGCGCTATACATCGAAGGAACTCAAGTGTTAGCAATTGATCAGCGCTTTTCACATAAACAAACTGGAATCAACTTGGAAAAAAATCCCCAAAACTTTTGCTTGATATTTGCTAATTTTCCCCTTGCCATTGACAATGTCATCAACAGTTTTTTGGGATCCAATAATTCCCACTAAATCCCCTGGTTCTATGTCTTTTTGCTCCATCAAAAAAAGTAACATAGACTGAGGATGAGATCTAATCCCTGGTGAATAATAGTCTTGCTCAAATTTTTCAATTAATGTAATCAACAATTCATACATTTCATCTTCTTCTGGTGTTCTTTTAGATCGGTGCATCAACTCTTCTACAAAAGCTAAAGCTTTTTCATTATCTTCTTCTGTTTGAATCATTTTAGGTTGATATTTAACTAACAATTTTTTGTATTGCTTTCGATTAAAAGTAAGGGTCATTCTTCCAGTTATCATAGTTGTATTCTGCGTGATTCAGAATATACTTGATGTAAATTAAATGCTTTTCATAATCTATACTTACGATTAAGCGGTACTTATTTCCCTTAATATTAAAAACTGTAAAATTTCCTACTGCTTCAGCTTTCCTAAAAACCGATTGTACCTCAACTAAGTTAGACCAAGTAGCCTGATTGGCAATCTTATACCAGTTATCGAGAGCATCATGGCAATCAGCGTGTTTTTCACTAAATTCCCGCAAACGTCGATAGCTGATCACATGCATTTGATATCCTCTTTGGTACCCTGCATCTATACACAACTATTACTCCCTGTCTTGATGCAGTCGCTCATGGCGCATGGGTCTGTGTGCGGAACTTGCTTCCGCACCTGTCTTGATGCAGTCGCTCATGGGGGAAACCCCCAAGACCGCGCTGCATCGCTGTAAGCCCCGTGGAAACCCCCTTTGGCGGCGCTGCATCGCTTTATTTTGAAACCAAAGGGAATAGAGCTATGCCAAGTTATGTTAACTAGCCCAATCAACTTTTGCTTAAGCATCGGATTGCCTTGAATGGGACTGGTCTTGAACTGGGGGAATAAAATGATTGATAATGCCCAAATTTCTTAAACTTGGGAAATCCATATCCTCTTGTCTTAAATGCTTCTATAGTTTTCTGCAGTTGTTTAATCACATCCTGAGTTATCTGAGAGTGAAATGTTTTTTGGGGCTTCAAGCTCGAAGACAGATAAAATTATTTTTCTTAAGGGCACAGTAGTTCTTACTTTGAATACCAACCAATGATCAGGATATCACATTGACACTCCCCGGTCTAAAGGCGCGGGGATTCTTGCTTCATAGACTCGGCTTGCTCAACCTGGTCGGAACCAAGAAGAGTAGAGGCCAAATCTCCGCAAGCGAACGGATCCAAGATCCAGGTTCCGACATGCCCTGCCGTACCCAAGGCTCGTTTGAGGATATTGATCGCGGCATTGTGGTCTCTGTCTAATTGGCACCCACATTTACAGATATGGGTGCGAGTTGACAGGGACTTCTTTACTTCCTCGCCACACTGGGAACAGTTCTGGCTTGTATAGGAGGGGTTTACTGCAACGGTTACCCTGCCAAACTTCTTGCCAAAATGCTCCAGCCATTTCCTAAACTGATACCAACCTGCGTCATTAATAGACTTAGCAAGACAATGGTTTTTGACTAGATTTTTTACTCTTAGGTCTTCGTAGGCGACCAGGTCGTTAGACCGGATTACGCAACGTGCCAGTCTCTTGGCATGTTCTTCACGTTGCCTACTTATCCTAAGATGTGTCCTGCCTAATCTATTGATAGCTTTCTTACGGTTGGCTGAGCCTTTCTTTTTCCGGGAAACTCGGCGCTGGTAAAACTTTAAGCGCTTTTCTCCCGTTCTGTAAAATCTGGGGTTAGGTTCACTATCCCCTCTAGAATCAGTATAAAAATATTTTAGGCCAACATCTAAGCCAATGGTGGCGTCAGCAGGTTCCAACTGTTCATTGATATCAACTGAAACACAGAACTCCACATAATAGCCATCAGCCCGACGAACAATCCGAACCCTCTTAATTTGCTTTTTATCAAAGCGCCATAAGTCCCATGTACCTTTGAGTTTGAGCTTTCCGATTCCCTTTTTGTCACTAAACGTGATTGACTTTTTGTCAGGGGATAGTTTCCAACCAGACTGCTTATACTCAACTGAGCGACAGTGCTTCTGAAATTTTGGGAAACCTTTTTTGCCAGGTACTTTTTTCTTGCAGTTGTCGTAAAAACGAGCGATTGATGACCATGCTCTTTCAGCCGCAGCTTGCCTAGCGGTTGAATTCAAGTCATTAGCAAAAGGGAAGTTCTTAGCTAAGGTCTTACAATATTTGTTTAAATCATATTTCGTTAACCCTTTACTATCCATCCACAGTCGAAGGCAGCTATTCCTGACAAATTTTACGGTTCTAATAGCCTCATCAATGCCTTTATACTGTTTTTTATTCCCGTATGCCTTGAACTCAAGTATGATCATCAGAACTCGACCTCTTCTGTTACACTATTATGCTAACACGCCCAGCACAAAATGACTACCTACACTCAAAAATGCGGCTTAAGCCCGTATAAACTTTCATCCCCGCTCGCTTTGTGGCGGGGTTTTCAGTTGTTAAAAATCTAATAAGGGCGTTTGGATCTCGGTTGTTAACACCAGTATTGCAGGAAAAGGCATGCATGCAAGAGGCAAGTGCCTTCGCGAAGCGTGACATGCACGGGCTTTGCCCGACGCTGCGCGAACGGTCAATCGCATTTTGGGGAGTCTGTAGGGTGGGCATTGGCTGGGCAAATCCCAAACCACTTCCAACGAAGTCTGGTCACCAATGCCCACCAACCAAGATTGTTGATTCTGTTTGAGCCATCTCAGCCAAATTGGGGAGGGTGGATCTCATTAAAGCTGTTTAACCGGGTGGTGCGTTACGGGGCGGATGCTGTTGGCGAAACATTTCTTAACAGGCTGAAAGCCTTGATATTCCGTTTAATGATCGAAAAACATTTTATAGTTTTGTATCCTAATCAACATAGTTTTGTAACCTAATCAACGGCAGAATCAGTGTTTTGGATGTTAACTTATATTTCGCCAGCAGCGTCTGGGGCTCCGGGGCTGGCTGTCTCAACGCTGACGACGAGGCTGAAAATGACGGCGAGCCCGTCCCTAACACACCCTACGCGGCCTACACAACATTTTAAAATATGAGATGCACCCTTCAAATCTCTGGGTTTTAGGGACTGAGGCCGTGGGCCACGCGGGGCGCGTTCGGAGCAGGCAAGACGCAAGAGGCACAAGGGAAAAAGTACTGTGTACCTCATAGCTATGGGAAAAGCTATATACCGATTTCAGCTTTTGACTTATAAGGAGAAACGGGGTGTTAAGGGTCTTGGTGGATAAGTCTTGTTGGGATATCAACCTGGTATTGAAAGTTTTCTGCATAACTTTTGATGGTTAGCTGGATAAATCTATAGATACTTGAAAATCAGCTATCAGCACTCAGCATCCAGCAGGTAGTGCATTAGCTTAATATAGCAATTATCTATGTTATGAGGTACAAATTATCCAAATAACTCCCTCTTGATAAGGGTAATTTAGGGGGATAACCGTACCTCATAAATCCTATAAACGCTATCATACTTACTGTGGGTTAATACATTTGTCAAAAGTCAAGGAGGATATTAACTATGTCAGCAGAGGGAATGATGTATTACTTAGATGAAATGTCTTACAGGCAATCTGTAAAGAACAGAGTAAATTATGGTAAATTTCCAGAAATTATAAACTATTGTGACTATGATTATACTACTAAATCACTTGACGAAATAAAAAAAGAATTAGAACAAATCGAAAACGCAAAAAAAATAGTGACCAAATTATTATTTGGAGGTATTGGTAGCTGGTATGGAGGTCCGATTGGTGGGGCAGTAGGAGCTACTTTATCCGATTTAATTTTTGAAAAAAATCATGACCGTTTAATTGAGAGATATAGCATCAAATTCTGTGTTTACACTACATGTAATGTAGTCACACTAGGCTTGGGACAAAAATACGGTCAGGAAGTTGGAAATATGGCTGATAAAATTCTTGATACAATTTTTATAAATAAAGATTTTACAACTGATTTGGCCGATTTACTTGAAAACCAAATATTTTATAAACTTAGTGATTACGAAGTAAGTTTTGTTAAAAATAACTTACAAAGTGTAGATAAACTTCTTCGAGAAGATGGAGAAATTGAAAAAATAATTGGAGAACAAATCATCAAGAGGGCTACTGAACAAACAAGAAAAGATAATAGAAAAACTAGAGTCTTTAATGAAGGGTAACTCGTATGTTATAGAATTAACAACAGCTTGAACATAGAGATTTATTGTACACTATTATCATTTATTTATCACTAGTTAATCAAGTAATCACGTCCTGAGTGAGCTAAGAGTGAAAGGCTTTTTAGGGAGTCTGTAGTCTGTAGGGTGGGCATTGCTGGGCAACTCCCAAACCACTTCCAACTAAGCCTGGCTCCTAATGCCCACCAACCAAGGTTGTTGATTCCCAACTGTTTTAGGCATCTCAGGCAAATCCGGGACTTATCACCATCAGCTAACCGTAAGTGATAGGTTAAAACAGAAGCCATCATTATCCCGATTGACACTTGAAACCCCACTCTAGTTACTGGCAACTGCGACCTTACCTTCGTTCCCAACGCTTAACTCTGGCTCAGACATTGGTTTGTACATTAGTATTCACTGTCTGCTGGCCCCTACTCCTTTGGCTATCTGAGCCCTTTTTTGATGTGGTCGGACAGGGAAAACTGGTCAGGAGTCTTCAGCTAGCTGGGTTAGCTGCTGTTGTGTTTCTGACCCAGAAAATAGCGCAGTACTGTTTATATACTCTATCAGCAAAAGCTTCACTACAGATTGCCCTTCATTTACGCGAAAACGTTTTTAACCATTTGCAGCGCCTCAGTATTGGTTACTTTGAAGCTGCTAGAACTGGTGACCTTACCTACCGACTCACGGAAGATCTTGATCGGATTGGGGAGGTGATTTACAAAATTGTTCGTGATTTTATTCCTTGTGTCTTGCAACTGATTGTAGTATTAACTGCTGTCATCTATATTAATCCAGAACTCACCCTAGCCATAGTAATTATTGCACCATTGATGGGGTTGTTGATTGGTTGGTTTGGGGAACAGATCCGGAAATTCTCCCATCGCAGCCAAAATCGGATATCGGATTTGTCCGCAATGCTGACGGAAGTGTTTAGCGGGATTCGATTAATCCAAGCTTTTGCTGCAGAAGACTATACCCTGGAAAAATTTAGTCAAGAAGCGGAAAACAACCGCAAAGCCAAGTATGCTGCTGAACGCCTCAGAGCAATTCAGTTTCCAATAGTCGGTTTTCTCGAAGCGTTGTGCTTCTTGTTACTACTATTGTTGGGAGCATGGCAAATTGCTGAGGGTAACCTTACCGCTTCCAAGTTTGTCAGTTACGGTATTGGTGTTGCCATGTTGATTGATCCGATCAATATCTTAACCCAAAACTATAATGAGTTCAAACAGGGAGAAGCATCGATAGACCGCATCTTTGAACTATTTGCCCTTGAGCCAACGGTAATCGAAAAGCCAAGCGCTATAGTTTTCCCCCCAGCGACGGGTAGGGTGGAATACTGTAATGTCAGCTTTGCTTATCAACCTGGTGAGCCTGTACTGAGAAATTTGAATTTAGAAATTGCTCCGGGAGATGCGATCGCATTAGTCGGCGCTTCGGGTGCTGGTAAAACTACTTTGGTTAATCTCCTACCCCGCTTCTATGACCCGCAATCTGGAGAAATCCTGATTGATGGAATCAATATCCAAGATATTACCCTCAATAGTCTACGGCGTCAGATCGGGATTGTTCCCCAGGATACCACTCTCTTCTCAGGTACTATTGCTCAGAATATTGCCTTTGGTCAGTTAAAACCTGACTTTAAAGCTGTTCAGGAAGCGGCTAAGATTGCCAATGCTCACCAGTTCATTATTAAACTATCCCAAGGATATCACACTTGGGTAGGGGAGAGGGGAATTAATTTATCGGGAGGGCAACGACAACGGATTGCGATCGCACGAGCGGTACTGCTCGATCCTAGAATCTTGATTCTCGATGAAGCCACTTCCGCTTTAGACTCAGAATCAGAAGCCTTAGTACAAGAAGCCTTAGAACGGATTATGGAAGACCGCACTGTTTTTATTATTGCTCACCGATTAGCAACAGTGCGCCGTGCTGACCGGATTCTGGTAGTAGAACAAGGACGAATTGTTGAATCGGGTAACCATGAAGGATTGTTAGAAAAAGGTGGTCGTTATGCTCGGTTTTATGCTCAGCAATTTAATTGATCTAGTAAATATAATCGGGAATCGGGAATCGGGAATCGGGAATCGGGAATCGGGAATCGGGAATCGGGAATCGGGAATCGGGAATCGGGAATCGGGAATCGGGAATCGGGAATCGGGAATCGGGAATCGGGAATCGGGA
>NZ_JAAHIG010000277.1:0-11933 GCF_010692305.1 Moorena sp. SIO4G3
CGTCGTGAATCTGAACGTCGAATTGGACAGGAGAAACATCCAAAATGCGGAAAAGGACCACTTTACTTTCGCCGAAACTTCATGGGTACCCCCCTTGCCAAAATCGACTGAAATCGAAATTTAGATAGGGAGGTGGGGAGATGGGGAGGTGGGGAGATAGGGAGATGGGGAGGTGGGGAGATAGGGAGATGGGGAGGTGGGGAGATAGGTAGATAGGGATATTAGGGAATTATAGCACTTTCTAGTCTAATCAGATACACAAGATTTTTTCACTCTTGCCTTTTGCCTCTTGCGTCTTGCCTCTTGCCTCTTGCCTCTTCCCGATTCCCTACTCCCTACTCCCTACTCCCTACTCCCTGTTCCGGTGTGCTACAGGCTATAGCATTGTGTTACAATTACTACAAAACCAATTTAACAATTCCTTTATTATGTAGTGCATAGCAGTTCTATAGGATTAGTAAACAGTCAGAGTTCTGATCCAGAACACAGAACACAAAACTCATAAAAATCTACTAATCTCGATCACCTTACCTAGAAAGGTTGAGGTAACTGGTGAAAAGGATAACTGGTAAAAAGGAAGGTATTTAACCTATGAAATACACCTTTGAAATCTTAGGAGTATCTCCTGTCCTAGACTTTTTCAATCATCAACAGACGTTGACTCAGAGAAAAGTCCCACCCCGGCTGAAATACTTAGGTACTTATCACTGTACCCTGGATGCTTTAATTGAATCAGCTGAAACCCTTACCTCCCAGGCAGATTGGGGTATAGATCAAGCTGTAGACAGTGTGATTGAATTCTGGATGAATCACCCAGAAATCATCAGTTATTGGAAACAACGATTAAATGATGCTGGTAAGGATAATTTACTAGTGTCAAGGGTGGCAGATTTTGAATCATTAAAAGCTGAGTTTGAATCCTTGATCAGTAGTTAAAATAGATAAGCTATCAGATATCAGCTATCAGCTATCAGCTATCAGCTATCAGCTATCAGCTATCAGCTATCAGCTATCAGCTATCAGCTATCAGCTATCAGCTATCAGCTATCAGCTATCAGCTATCAGCTTTTTAAGAAAAGAGGTAAGTATTCGTTTAATCTCTTTTACTGATATTTTAGTGAGGCTGTTCCGGGAGCAGGTCTTGCGTTGCCGAACAAAAGTACTATGTACCATGAGCGCAAGCTTAAACCCAGAGGCTATAGATAATTGACAAATATTCATCCTGGACATGCTCCCCCTATTACCTATTACCCATTACCTATTACCCATTACCTATTACCCATTACCTATTACCTATTCCCCAGATAAGCGTACAAATGTTCTGCATAAGTGACATGCTCCCGGCTGTTCCCTTAGCGTGACCATAGGCCAAGGGCTTTTACCCAGACTTTCAATTGTATAAAATCTCTCAATGTTAAATTCTACCATTTGAGGTTTATTTTAGCTGACGGCTGACCGCTGACCGCTGACCGCTGACCGCTGACCACTGAATACCAAGAGTTTTCCAGCTATTGCGGCTCAGATTCTGCTGATGAAGCACCTATCTTAGTTTTCAAACTATCTTCTAAGTACTCTATCCTTTTGCGTTGATTCTCAATATTTCCTATTGTTTCATTATAATCCTGCTCTAATTCATTAATCCGTTTCCGTTGCCGAGCTAGTTTACGACTTTGGTTAATTAGAGTAGGTGTGGAGATTAATAAACCGGCTAAACAGCCCATAGAAAGAGTTAAAAGAATCACTAGAGATAAAGGTTCTTCTACAGTCCAAACCCCAAAGTTTACCGCCACAATTGCTTTATTTTGGAGGGCGAATAAAATAGCTGCTATAGCTAAGCCAATCACGAAGCCTGAAATCAAAAACAATAAGCGCATAGTCTCAACTCACTCCTTGGTAATCCCCTAGATCAGATTTGATGCAATTATTGTAAGCTAAAATCTAGATAGAAAAAGTCACAGAGGGGTAAACAAGCATAATCTTAACCTTAAGCAAACACTCTAAGGAAAGACTATGGAACCATGGTCGCTTTCTGTAGTATCCGATCTAAGGATATATACTTCCCCCAGACATAAACTAAGCTTTTGGTTTAGCTGTTGAACGTAAGCTCTAAACTCAAGAGGGTGAGGAGCTGAGGGTGTGATAGCTTAACCCTTAGAGCCTTCTGTGTATTTTTCCGACCGCCATCGCCAGTTCTTACTCAAGGAGACATGAATAGATGTCTTTACTATTTATCCAACCCAAACCGATCAGGCAGAGCCAGTTACTCAATCGTCTAGTATTAGAGCGTCAGACCACCGAAGAAATTGGTCATGTCGATCAACTCTTGTTGGACTATCAAGCTCATCGAGTCGTGGCCTTAAGGTGTAAGTCTGGATTACTTGGGACGAAAAAACGGTACTTTGCTTGGAGTCAAGTAGAGAGTATTGGCACTGATAGTATTCTCGTCAACACTAGCAAAAATCACAAAGCTCAACAGAAAACCGAGTCTTGGGATTCACTGATCGGACATGAGGTGTGGACAGATGCGGGTAACAAAATTGGTAAGCTAGTGGATTACTTACTCAAACCTAAAAGCGGTAGTGTCGTTAACTATCTCTTCTCCGACAGTGGCTGGCATGGGGTTATGGATGGTATGTATCTACTCCCACCCGTAGCAATTTCGAGTATTGGCAGCAAGCGGGTTATTGTACTGGAGACAGTTGCTCAAAATAGTAAACCGTATGGGGAAGGACTTAATAAAAAAATTGGTCAAGCTACAGACCTGATCAAGGAAGATTATCAAAAAACTGTGCAGGAATTTCAAGCTGTCAAACGAAAAGCTCAACATATACCAGAACAGTTGAAAGATAAAGCCCAATCAGTCACTGAACAGTTGAAGGATAAAGCCAATGCTACCACCGAACAGTTGAAAGATAAAGCTCAATCAGTGACTGAGCAGTTGAAAGACACAGCCAAAGCTACCACCGCACACTTACAGGATAAAGCCAAATCCGTTACGAAGCAGTTGAAAGACAAAACCTAACATAAGTCTAAGAATTTGTGATGAGGCGATAATTTTTACCTATGGCTGTTAATTGGGAATTGGGAATTGGGAATTTTCCAGTTTCCATTTTCCATTAAGTAACACCAAATAGTAATAATAAGTAGTTAATAAAGCGTATTTAACTTAAGGTTGTCTCATAGCTTAAAACTAGGTTGTACAAACTATATTAGTCTTAGCATTTTCTGGAAATTTGCAGTTAAATAAATCAGTTTTTTTGAGTCATACTAACCACTAACGAAGAAATGGTAAAGAGACTGTGACACGAGTACCTACACCTATTTTACTTGCCATAACTATCTCTCCTTGATGCTGTTCCACATAACTTTTTACAATTGATAATCCCAATCCAATTCCTGCTATAGAACCGATATTACTCCCGCGAGTAAAGGAATTAAATAACTCACCTTGATCGTGCTTAGGAATGCCAATACCTTCATCTGTAACTTCCAGTATTACTTGATTAGTTTCACATTTAGCATTAAGTTCAACTTTGCCTCCTTGAGGAGAATATTTAATAGCATTAGAGAGGAGATTAGTTAGCATTTGCCGTAACAGCTTAGGATCTGATCTGAATTCCTTATAGTCACCTTCATGGCTAAACAATATCTGGTGTTTATCTGTGGTTTTAGATTGGATTTCATCAACTAATTTATTACAAAATATAACTAAGTCTATAGGTGCTGGTTGGAAATCCAGTTGGTCAAATTCTGTCTTGTTAATAAATAGCACATCATCCACTAAACCAGTCAGGTGCTGAACCATGGATTGAATACGTCTACAATGTTTCACTTGCTGAGTCGGATTAATTTTATGACCGTACCGTTCCAGGATTGCTGCTGATGAAGAAATTGTAGTTAATGGGGTGCGGTACTCATGGGAAATGCTAGAGATAATCCGAGATTTAAAATTGCTCAATTCTTTCTCTTTAACCAGTGATTGACGTAGTCTAAGTTCCAAAACTTGGAGCTGAGCATTAGCTACTCTTAGTTCAACTGTGCGCTCCTCAACCCGACGTTCTAACTCATCATTCAGTTCCTTCTGAGCAATTTCTATTTCCTTGCGAGTGGTGATATCTCGCAGTGATGCCATATAGGCTTTTTTTCCTTCCCATTGAATCTCTACTAGCTGGATTTCGGCAATAACAATTTTTCCATAGGAGGAGCGAATATCTAGTTCTGTAGATTGGCCAACCACTAAGGAACTGCACCATAGTTCTCCTTGGAGTTTTTCCGCTTTACAGTTCATCAGGTATTCTGCTGCGGGATTAACAAATTGAATCACTCGATTGTGATCAATAATGACAACACCATCAGCATTTCTGGTAATCATGGTGCGAAATTGTTCTTCACTGGCTCGTAGAGCTTCAGTTTTTCGCTTCAGTGCTAACAGCAGTCGTTGCCGCTCAATGCCATAGCGCATCGAGCGTATCAATAGGTTCCGATCAAATTCTCCTTTAACTAAGTAATCTTGTGCTCCTTCTTGTAGTGCTTCTATGGCTAAATTCTCATCAGTCAGTCCACTCAGAATGATTATAGGCACTTCGGGAAACTGGGCATAAATTTCACAAAATGTCTCTAAGCCTTGCTGATCGGGTAAGAACAGGTCACAGAGTACGATATCAATATTTCCATAGCTAAGGCACTCGAGACCTTGCTCTAAGGTCTCTACATGGGTGAGTGTTGCTGGAAAATGTTTGGCCTTTTTGAGTAATGCTTTAATCAGCTCAACATCCTGGATATCGTCCTCAATTAAGAGGATTCGGGTACAATCAGAATGGTCTGGTCTTTCTGTGGGGAGTTTATTCTGAAAATAAATGACTGAAGCAGGGACTGGTGAAGGGACAGGGAAATTCCTTTGATCAGCTGACGGTGAAGTGACTGGTAGGTATGTTGATGACATGGGAAAACTTTTAACTAATCAACAAACATCTGTTAGATATTAAATAAAATCTAATATGTTAATATTGACTTAAAAAAATACTTGTTTCCACCGTGATTTCACTAATACTTATCTCCGTACTAATACGGATAATTCACTAAAAAATGGACATAAAATCCGTATAATCCTTGAGATTAAGGGGATGAAAATACTAAAAAGTATACCCATTTATGGTCTTCGATGGGTATTCGATGGGTAATTTAGCCTCGAATCATAAAATTAATCTTAAATATAGCAATATATAGCAATTCTAAGACTTGTGAGCTACAAATATCTGGGTTTTAGGGAGCAGGGAGCAGGGAGCAGGGAGCAGCGATGCAGCGCGGTCTTGGGGAGGCAGCGCGGTCTTGGGGGTCCCCCCCATGAGCGACTGCCGTGGTTTCCCCCACTCGCGCTTTGCATCAAGACGGGAGCAGGTAACAGAGAAGAGGCAAGAGCCAATAGTCAAACAATTCTGTGTACCTCATGAGTCCTAGAAACGCTATAACTTTTATAAATGAGATGTAAACCTGTATGGTCTTTTTTTATTGTCCAATAAAACTCCGGATCTCTTTCCCCTTTTGCTTTTTGTATGCAAGCCTCTTGCCTTTCCTTAAGAGGTTGTCTGAGAAGTATTATTTGCTACATCCAAGCCCCCTAAATCCCCCGAGCGAGCAATCCCTCGCTCCGGGGACTTTTAGAAGCAAATTGACTCTTGTTCCCCCCAAAGTTGGGGGGCTAGGGGGGCAAAATTCAGTATCAAAAAACTTTTCAGATATCCTCTAAGAGATTCTGTTTACAACTCAAATAGAAATGCTATATGAGGAGCTGTAATCGTAAGTAGGTCGGTCTTAAACGTAAAAAAATTGTAGGGGTGGGTTTAGCCGAAAGTCTTGCTACATAAGCGATTTAACCGTCAAAACCCGCCCGGCCTTAGTTGCGTTTATTTATGCACACCTACTTAGTAAGATTTCAAAAATTAGGTGTATACTTGAAGGCATTACCCATGATCAGCGTAGGCTTGAGGCTAATGGTTTCTGAGCTATAGCGCTACGCACCGGGAATCGGGAATCGGGAATCGGGAATCGGGAATCGGGGGAAGAGTGTGGGGAGAGGGGAAAGGTAACAAGGGTAGTGATACACAAGTAGCGATATTAACAGCCGAAACCTTGATCAGACCTTAGGAAAACCACTACATTTTTACGACTACCTAAACATCTAATAATTTTTAATTTTTAATTTCCCACAGCGGCACTAGCTAGTTTCTGGCGGCGGTAGCTTCACAACACTAAACCAGAAATTTTCTAGGGCTTCGATAATATTGTCAAATTCTTTTAAGCTAATTGGTTTTTTAAGATAACAGTTAGCTCCCAAGTCATAGCTTTTTACAATATCTTCCTGAGCATCTGAAGTGGTCAGCATCACAACGGGGATTTGCTTGAGGTTATCATCACCTTTGATATGCTGGAGAATCTCTTGTCCATTCATCCCAGGCAGGTTTAGATCTAGCAAAATTAAGTCAGGTTGCTGGGAATCAGAATACTCCCCCTCTCTGTAGAGATAAGCGAGGGCTTGAGTACCATCCATAACCACATGGAGGTTAATCCCCAGTTTCGCTTTGTTGAGTGCTTTCCTGGTGAGTTCTATATCTCCAGGATCGTCTTCTATTAGCAGAATTTCAGGGAATTTACTGTACATATCATAGTTAATTGAAATTGGGTTAGTTGAACTTGGCTATAATATCATTTATTATTGAATTTTTATCCACAAACCCATCAGCCATCTTTGGCTACCAACTCTGAGGAATTGGCAAGGTGAAATAGAATCTTGAGCCAACACCAGACTCGGATTCGACCCAAATATTTCCACCGTGACACTGGACGATTTTCTGACAAATGGCTAAACCAATCCCAGTACCGGGATACTTGCTCCTACCATGTAGTCGTTGGAATATGGAAAAAATTCGTTCAGCATACTTGGTTGGAATACCAATACCATTATCTCGAACCCCTATTAACCATTTGGATTCCTGCAACTGAGCTTCAATGTGAATCTCAGGAGTTGCTTCGGAACGGAATTTGATGCCATTACTGATTAGATTCTGGAACAATTCCACCATGTGTTGGGGATTAGCTGAGATAGTTGGCAGTGGATCATGGGTGATGACAGCATGATTTTCTTTAATGGTAACACTCAAGTTTTCAAGAACCTGTTCAAGCACTTCAGCGATATCTGTGGGTTCAAAGGTCAGTTCAGACCGACCCAAACGGGAGTAGGCGAGCAGATCTTTAATCAGACTCTGCATGCGGAAAACACCATCAACAATGTAAGCCATGTATTTGTCTGCTTCGCGATCCAATTTCCCCTGGTACTCTTCCACCAGCAATTCTGTGAAACTCTTGACCTTCCGCAGGGGTTCTTGTAAATCGTGGGAAGCCACATAAGCAAACTGTTCCAGTTCTCGGTTAGAGTTCTGTAACTGCTCAATCCACCTTGAAAATTCTGTATTGGTTATGCGATCGCTAATCCCGCAGCTAAACCCCAAGACAAATTCTACTGAACCATCACTGGCCAACTCTGGTACCAGACAGGATTGATAAAACTGTCGCCCATTCTCTGTGTTCCACTGGAATTCAATGCTCTTTTCTTGACCTGTAGCAAACACCTTTTCCATGGCTCTATCCCATAAATGGATAAAGTCTTCTGGCATCTGCAGGTCACGATGGGTTTTGCCGATCAATTCTGAATGGGGGATCCCAATGGCCTTGGACAGGGACGGATTAGCATAGACATAACGAAATTCCCGGTCAAATACCCCTATACACTCGGGAGAATTGTCCACTAGGGACTGAAACAGGTATTCCCGAGAGCTTAGAGATGGTTTTGCTGGTATGCGATCGCTTTTTTGAAGGGTCATTCTTTTGGCAGACAAGTCGGACAAGGAACAATCAATCAAATCTTCCTTGTAGAGAGGTTGCAGACCACATCTCTACAAACAAGAACGATTTAACCGGACACGATATCAATTTTAGCTTTGTACTCTACACTGGCAGCAACTGGTTCGGGTGCTCAATTGTGATCAAGATGTCTGTTAAATTATAAAGAATCCCCCAAAGCCGAAAACCCCGTGTCTTTAGACCGGGGATGAAGGAACAAGCGCGGTCTTTAGCCGCCGTGAAAAAAATATTTCAGGAAAACCCGGAATCTTAGTCTAGGTGTTGTAGACTAAGGTAGTGAACAGTAATGGTCGAAGCTGATGATTATTTTAGAGTTCAAGGCAAAAGGGAAGAAACATCAATACTCCGCCATTAATGAGGCTATTCGGACGGTTCAATTTATCCGCAATAGCTGCCTCAGGTATTGGATGGACAATAAAGGGGTCAACAAATTTGACCTTAATAAATACAGTGCAGTACTAGCCAAAAACTTCCCTTTTGCCAACGAATTGAACTCTACTGCTCGTCAATCCAGTGCTGAAAGAGCATGGTCATCAATCATTCGGTTCTTCGATAACTGCAAGAAAAAGGTACCTGGTAAGAAGGGCTTTCCTAAATTCCATAAAAACTGTCGCTCTGTCGAATATAAGCAGTCTGGATGGAAGTTATCCACTGACAAGAAGTCAATTACATTCAGTGATAAAAAGGGAATCGGGAAGCTTAAACTTAAGGGTACATGGGACTTATGGCGTTTCGATAATAAGCAAATTAAGCGGGTTCGGATAGTCAAAAGAGCTGATGGCTACTATGTCCAGTTTTGCGTTTCGGTTGACATCAAAGAAGAATTAGAGTCAACTGGGACAGCTGTCGGGTTAGATGTCGGACTGAAAGATTTCTACACCGATTCCACTGGGATAACGGAATCAAATCCCCGATTCTACAGAACGGGAGAAAAGCGCCTTAAATTCTATCAGCGACGAGTTTCTCGTAAAAAGAAAGGCTCAACCAATCGCAAAAAAGCAGTTAATAGACTAGGTAGGCAGCACCTTAAAATAAGTAGGCAACGTGAAGAGCACGCCAAGAGACTGGCGCGCTGCGTAATCCGGTCTAACGACTTGGTCGCTTACGAAGACTTAAGGGTTAAGAATCTAGTAAAAAATCATTGTCTAGCCAAATCTATTAACGATGCAGGTTGGTATCAGTTCAGAAAATGGATGGAACACTTTGGCGATAAATTTGGAAAGGTAACTGTGGCAGTGAATCCTGCCTATACCAGCCAGAACTGCTCCGACTGTGGTGAAGTGGTGAAGAAATCTCTATCAACTAGGACTCACACCTGCAAGTGTGGTTGTCAGTTAGATAGAGACCACAATGCCGCAATCAATATCCTAAAAAGAGCCTTGGGTACGGTGGGGCACACCGGAACCTGGATTGACCGTAGGTCACGCTACGCGAACGTAAAAGATCTGAACGCTTCAGGAGATTCGACCTCTACTCTTCCTGGTTCCGACCTGGCTGAGCAAGTTGGATCGTTGAGTGAAGAATCCCCGCGTCTTTAGACCGGGGAGTGTCAACATGTTTCAAACTACTCGCCGACGCCTTGCTCTGTGGTACACTACGGTCACAGCAGTCTTACTGTTACTATTTGCAACTGGTGTCTATCTTTATGTCCGCCACACCCTGATTGAACGGGTTGATGACACCCTCAAACATGTCGTAGAAGTGGTAGAGCGATCACTGGTGATTCAACCTGTGGATGATGGCGAGAGTCCCTACCAATTCAACATTGAAGCCAGTTTTCGAGACAATAGTGATGGGGTAGAAGATGACCACATTGACCTGGAGTGGTTTAGTCCGAAGGGGGATTTGCTTTGGTCAACCTTCTCTGAGCCCTTAACTATTCCCTTAAAGACCAACACCACTAGGGCAACAGTTCATTTATCAGCAGAGCATCTCCTGCGACAGTTAACCCAACCGGTGGAAATCGAAGATTATATCTTAGGTTATTTACGGGTGAGCCACCCATGGTTTGAAGTCACCAAACCCAGCCACCAACTGATATTTGATCTGACTCTAGGTACAGTGGTGATGATTATCTCTACTGGTGCTATTGGTTGGTTACTATCTGGTATGGCTATGAAGCCAGTAAGAGAGTCCTACCAACGGCTCAAACAATTCACTGCTGATGCTTCCCACGAACTGAGAAACCCAATTGCTACGATTCAGACTAACGTGCAAGTTGCTCTGGGGGATCCCGATTTGGCATCTGAGTTGCAACGGCACCAACTCGAAGTGATAGAGCGATTAACCCAGCGCTTAGGAAAACTGGTGAATGACCTGCTGTTTTTGGCTCGTGCTGATAGCGGTATGGTAAAACCCCAGTGGCAATTAGTCCACCTAGATGCTTTGCTAATGGAAGTGATCGAGGAGCAACAACTGATTGCTATAGACAAAGGTATTTCCCTGTACTTGATTGAAATCCCCAATCCCGATCATGGAGAGAGCACAGAGCAGACAGAGGAGACAGAGGAAGAGATGGGGGCTGGTGAGGTATTTCTGCCACCCTGCCCTAGTAACGAATTCCAAAATCCAACATTCGACGAAGATGCCTTTACCCTTGAGGGGGATTGGAATCAATTGGTACGTTTATTTACCAATCTAGTGAATAATGCTGTGCAATACACACCCGCCTCTACCAAAACTCCAGGGGAAGCATTTATTCAAGTGGAATTACAACAGTTAGAACCTCCCAGCAAACGTAGGCCAACAAACCTGCAATTCCTCACTGGTAGTCCCTCATGGGGGGGACCGCCAAGACCGCGCTACCTCCTTCAAGTTAAGGTAACTGATTCCGGTCAAGGCATCTGTGCATCAGCATTACCTCAGATTTTTGATCGCTTTTATCGAGCTGATCCAGCTAGACCCTATGATACAGCAAAAGGAGCTGGGCTAGGTTTAGCGATCGCTAAAACAATAGTTGAAAATCACCACGGTCAAATCGAAGTTGAAAGCACTCTCAACCAAGGGACAACGTTTACGGTTACAATACCCGTTTTTAGAAAAAACAACACTGAAAGCCCTGTGGAAAGCGAGAAGGTATGAAAGCAAAAATATTTTGTCTTATCATATGTCGCGGTTTCGGTCAGGGGGAGTTTCGCGCTATAGTTTAAATCAAGCTCAACTAGCTCCAAAACAGGACATAAAAGAGGTGGTTATGGTTGCTTCTTATCACAGAGAGTACATGACTCCCGAAGCTTATCTAGACTGGGAAGAAAAGCAAGAACTCAACTATGAATACATCGACGGCGAAGTCTATGCTATGAGTGGGGGAACTATTCCCCACGGAACCATTGCTCTGAATCTTGCCACTGCCTTAAAAAGCCATTTGGGGGGAGGTTCGTGTCGTCCTTTTATCTTTAGTGTCAAAGTGGGTGTATCGGAAAAAGGCCCCTTTCACTACCCCGATGTCATGGTAACCTGCGACCAACGAGACAGCAATGCCCTCAAAGTCATTTATCATCCCTGTCTGATTGCGGAAGTCCTCTCTCCCTCCACTGAAGCCTTTGACCGAGGTCGCAAATTTGCTAACTATCGCCGCATCAAAACCTTACAAGAATACCTTTTGATTGATACTCAACAGATCACTATCGAGTGCTTCCGGCGCAATCCACAAGGCAAATGGGAACTCAATCCCTATACAGAAGGAGAGGAAAGTCACTTGACCAGCATTGATTTTAGTTGTCCCATATCCTTAATTTATGAGAATGTTACAGTCTAGTTACTGTATAGTAGTGAGTGCTTAAGGGCTGAGTTTTTATATAAACGTACTACCAAACCTCAATAATTTACTCAAACCGGATTAATTAGTACTAATGATTAGATCCACAATCAGGATTTACAGTACTAGTCCACTCCGGGTAAATGATCTATTACCAATCACTAATATCTAAAAATTAATATCTAATATCTAATAGCAATCCTAAATCAATTGAGAGAATGTTTATTCCCTGTTCCCTACTCCCTGCTCCGAAGTCCCT
>NZ_JAAHIG010000278.1:0-11888 GCF_010692305.1 Moorena sp. SIO4G3
TCCCTGGTCCAGTACACTTAAATCTACCCTTCCGTGACCCCCTCCCACCCATTCCCGACACAACCACTAACCCATTAAAATCCCAATTACAACCAGAAGAATTCTTCGCTCACTGTCAGGAGCAAGCTGTAACTGACAACCTGCAACCTACAACTTATAACCTGCAACCTGCAACCGCTAAAGTCATACAACAGTGGCAAGAATCCCAGGAAGGAATAATTATCGCTGGTCCAGCTCAACCCCAAAATCCCAAAGACTATTGTAATGCGATCGCATCCTTGTCCAAAACCTTAAGATGGCCTGTATTAGCAGAAGGGCTCTCACCGGTAAGAAACTATTGTGACCTCAACCGAGATCTAATTTCCACCTATGACTTGATACTACGTAATCCAGCATTAGCGCAACAGCTAAAACCCACAATGGTTATTCACATCAGTGAACTACCCATTAGCAAAGAATTGCGTGCTTGGTTGGATAAATGTCAACCGCGACGTTGGGTGATTGACCCTAGCCACCACAACCTCGACCCCCTCCATGGCAAAACAACTCATCTGCGCATGAGTGTAGAACAACTGGGGATATGGGTAAAGGAGTTGAAAGTTAACCAGTTGAAGGTTGACAAGTTGAAGGTTGACAGGTTGACGGTTGACAGCTCTCAACCGTTGAAGGTTGACGGTTCTAACCTGCAACCAGATAACCTGCAAGCTGATCACCTGCAAGCTGATCACCTGCAAGCTGATCACCTGCAACCAGATCACCTGCAAGCTGATCACCTGCAAGCTGATCACCTGCAACCAGATCACCTGCAACCAGATCACCTGCAACCAGATCACCTGCAAGCTGATCACCTGCAAGCTGATCACCTGCAACCTGATCACCTGCAACCTGCAACCAATACCAACCTGCAACCTGCAACCCAACTTTACCTACAAAAGTGGTGTGAGGCTGAAGAAAAAGTCAGGGCAAAGGTTGACCAAACAATGACTACAATGATTCAGTTGTTTGAAGGAAAAGCAGCTTGGTTACTCTCCCAATGTCTACCACCGGAAACACCTCTATTTATTGCTAACAGTATGCCAGTCCGAGATGTGGAGTTCTTTTGGAAACCTGGTAACACCAGGATTCGACCTTGGTTTAATCGGGGCGCTAATGGAATTGATGGTACCTTATCAACAGCTTTAGGTATTGCTCATCGTAATCAAAGCAGTGTGATGCTAACGGGTGACTTAGCATTTTTGCATGACACCAATGGTTTCCTAATTAAAAACAAGTTTGTTGGTCATTTAACCATTATATTAATTAATAACAATGGTGGTGGCATTTTCGAGATGTTGCCCATTGCAAAATTTGACCCACCCTTTGAAGAATTCTTTGCCACACCCCAAGATGTGAATTTTTCACAGTTGTGTCTGACTTATGGAGTAGAGCACCAGCTGATTCAATCATGGCAGCAGCTCAAGGAAGCTTTAAACCCACTTCCTAGCCAAGGCATTAGAGTGTTAGAATTGCCCACTGATCGTAGAAAAGATGCTAGTTGGCGTCAAGACTATTTTAAGTATAATTAATCCTAACTTTTTGATTAGTAATTAACAGAAACTAGGCGATTTCTTCCGGCAAGTTTTGCCTGATATAGGGCTTTATCAGCCTCAGCAAATAAATTTTCTGGGGACGATTTTACTGTGGGAATCGTACTAGCACCCCCCAGGCTTACGGTAACAATGTCACTCACCAGAGAACCCGAATGAGGGATCGCCTGTTTGTAGAGTTTAGTTTCAATTGTCTCTGCTACCTGAATAGCGCCTTGTATATCAGTACTCGGCAACATTACCACAAATTCCTCACCTCCATAGCGAGCGACGAGATCGGCTGGACGCTTTGCTGATTGACCAAGGATTTGAGCAACTTGTTTAAGACACTCATCTCCTGATTGGTGTCCATAAGTGTCATTGTAAAGCTTAAAAAAATCAATGTCACACAAAACTAAAGACAATGGTTTTTCTTCCCGTGCCAATCGATACCATTCGTTGTTAAAATACTCGTCAAAGGCTCGGCGGTTTGCAACTTGGGTTAAGCCATCGATAGTAGCGAGGCGTGCCAACTCTTTATTGGCAATTTTTAACTGTGTCATTGTCCAACTTGATTCAATCAAACGACGTACTCTTCGTCGCAAAACGGCCCAGTGAATTGGCTTAGTTATATAATCTGTCACACCGGCTTCAAACCCTCGTTCTACAGAGTCCGCATCATTGAGGCCTGTAATCATTAGTATAGGAGGACATTCGGAACCAAAGTTATCCTTCAATTTAGCACAGCAGGTAAACCCATCAATGATGGGCATTCTGGCATCTAAAAGCACAATGTCTGGCAATTTATCCTTACAGATATTCAGACATTGCTCACCGTTGCTAGCTTCAATGACTTTATATCCTTCCTTTGTCAAGCTACGACGTAGCACCAAGCGTGTGATCTTCTCATCATCAACCACGAGAACCTGAGGAGTTTTATTATTCAAGTTATTCAAGTCAGTATTATCCATTATTGCTGCTTGAGTCAGTAATGTATTTCTTATCGGTAGATCTTTGTTATTTTGTCTAGAAATTAATTGAAATTTTGATCGGCAATATCTGTTTAATCTAACCTAGGAAAATTAAATCTTCTAAAGATTAGTCAAAAATCAAGTCTTCACCCCTGAAACTGTTATAGCCGAATCCTTTACCTAAACCGGATTTCCGCTTATTCAAGATAAATTAATGTAGACCGACGAACCCGGATTCACTCCTGCATCCAGTGGTAAGGCCACTAGTGAAATAAGTTAACCTATTCAACAACAGTCAATTTGCCCCAGGCATTGCTATTCCTAGTAAAATGAGAGAAACAGCTATTCTGGAAGCCCTATTGTCAAGTACCCAGTGAACTAATGGCATTTTCCTCGATCATTCGGACACTAGAGCACTCCCCTCTCACCAGTGAACTACTCACCAAACTAAATCGGCAACAGTCTCTATATCTGAATGGTATTCCCCGTTTGCCAAAGGGCTTAGTAGCATCAGCCCTGGCCAAGGCAGACCAACGCCTCCTATTCGTAGTCTGTAGCACCCTAGAAGAAGCAAGTCGCTGGGCAACCCAACTCGAAGCCATGGGTTGGAGTACAGTCCACTTATACCCCACTTCAGAAGCATCCCCCTATGAACCCTTTGACCCAGAGTCGGAAATGACCTGGGGACAAATGCAAGTATTGGCAGATTTGCTCGAAAGGTTGAAGGTTGACAGGTTGCCAGTTGAAAGTTATGACTTACAACCTTCATTGGTTCAACCTTCAACTGATGGGATGGCTATTGTGGCCACTCAAGCAGCACTTCAACCCCACTTGCCCCCTGTAGATGCCTTTAAGCCCTACTGCCTTACCCTTAACCAGGGTATGACTTGGGATGGGAAAAACCTTGATCAAAAGTTGGCACAGCTGGGTTATGAACGGGTTCCCCTAGTAGAAACAGAAGGTCAGTGGAGTCGGCGCGGTGATATTGTAGATGTTTTCCCGGTAGCCTTAGAATTGCCAGTGCGGCTGGAATGGTTCGGAGATGAGTTAGAGCAGTTGCGGGAGTTTGACCCGGCAACCCAGCGTTCCCTGGATAAAATTGACGGCATCGTGCTGACCCCCACGGATTTTGGTCACATTATTAGCCAAGTGCTGAGAACCTCAAAGGCTGAACTAATCCAATCTTATCTCTCACCTCAGGAGCAAGAATCTTTTGAGGGAGGTCAGTCTTTAGAGGGTAGCCGCCGTTTCTTGGGTATTGCCTTTGACCAGCCAGCCTCTCTACTAGATTACCTGCCAGAAAATACCTTAATTGTCATTGATGAACCAGAACAGTGTGCTGCCCATTGCGATCGCTGGGTGGAACATGCCGAAGAACAATTAGAGGAACTGAATCATTCCCTGCCCTCTCTCCATCGTTATTTTGATCATGCTCTAGAGTTGAAGGTTAACCAGTTCCAGGTTGTTCGCGAACAACCTTCAACTCCTGCTGCGACTCCAATCCTGTATTTATCAGAATTGGTAGAAGAAACTACCCAAAATGCTGTTAATCTGGCTAGCCGCTCTGTACCAGTAACACCCCACCAGTTTGCCAAACTAGCAGAAGTACTGCGAGAGCAGAGCGATCGCCGTTTCTCGATTTGGCTGGTTTCTGCCCAACCTAGTCGTTCTGTTGCCCTGCTCCAAGAACATGATTGTCCTGCCCAGTTTGTCCCCAACCCTCGAGATTACCCAGCTATTGAGAAATTAAATATCCAGAGGACAGCGGTAGCGGTCAAGTATTCGGGCTTAGCAGAACTAGAGGGATTTATCCTCCCTACTTACCGGATCGTGGTTGTGACTGACCGGGAATTCTTTGGGCAGCATACTTTGGCAACTCCCAGTTATATCCGTAAGCGCCGCCGTGCTGCCTCCCAACAGGTTGACCCCAATAAGCTACGTCCAGGGGATTATGTAGTTCACAAGAATCATGGGATCGGTCAGTTCCTCAAGCTGGAAAAATTAAGCATAAATAATGAAACTCGCGAGTATTTGGTGATCAAGTACGCTGATGGTTTGCTCCGGGTGGCAGCGGATCAGTTGGGGGTACTATCTCGGTTTCGACATACAGGTACCGGTTTGCCTCAACTCCACAAGATGTCTGGTAAAACCTGGGAGAAAACCAAAAATCGTGTCCGTAAAAGTATTAAGAAAGTAGCGGTAGATTTGCTGAAGCTCTATGCCCAGCGAGCACAGCAGTCTGGTTATTGCTTTCCACCGGATTCCCCTTGGCAGCAGGAATTAGAAGATTCTTTCCCCTACCAACCTACTCCTGACCAACTCAAGGCGATACAGGATGTGAAGCGGGATTTAGAGAGCGATCGCCCTATGGATCGCTTAGTTTGTGGGGATGTGGGGTTTGGTAAAACAGAAGTTGCAATTCGGGCTATTTTTAAAGCTGTCACTTCTAACAAGCAAGTAGCTTTCCTTGCCCCGACCACTATCCTGACTCAACAGCATTATCATACCATCAAAGAACGGTTTTCTCCCTACCCCATCAATGTCGGTCTACTGAACCGCTTTCGTACCCCCCAGGAAAGGCGTGATATTCTCCAACGTCTTAAAACTGGGGAGTTAGATGTGGTGGTAGGTACTCATCAGTTGCTGGGCAAGAGTGTAACTTTTCGAGAGTTAGGGCTGCTGGTGATAGATGAAGAACAGCGGTTTGGTGTTAACCAAAAGGAAAAAATTAAATCTTTCAAAACTCAGGTAGATGTATTGACCCTCAGCGCTACTCCCATTCCCCGTACCCTCTATATGTCCTTATCGGGGGTACGAGAAATGAGTTTAATTACTACACCACCCCCCTTACGGCGTCCCATTAAAACCCACTTATCGCCCTATAAACCAGAAGCTGTCCGCACCGCCATTCGTATGGAACTTGACCGAGGTGGTCAGGTATTCTATGTCGTACCTCGGGTTGAAGGGATTGAAGAAGTTGCTGCGGAACTCAGGGAAATGATCCTTGAGGCGAGAATCGCCATTGCTCACGGTCAGCTCGACCCAGCGGAATTAGAATCAATTATGCTCACCTTTAGCAACGGTGAAGCAGATATCCTAGTGTGTACTACGATTATTGAATCTGGGCTAGATATTCCTAGAGTCAACACCATTTTGATCGAAGATGCTCACAAATTTGGTCTTTCCCAACTCTACCAATTGCGAGGACGAGTAGGTCGGGCGGGGATTCAAGCCCACGCTTGGTTACTTTATCCCAACCAGAAGGTACTCTCAGAAGCAGCCAAAAAACGCTTACGAGCAATTCAGGAGTTCACTCAACTCGGGTCAGGTTATCTGTTAGCAACCAGGGATATGGAAATTCGAGGGGTGGGGAATCTCCTAGGTGTAGAACAATCCGGTCAGATGGAAGCCATTGGCTTTGACCTCTACATGGAAATGCTGCAAGAAGCGATTAGGGAAATTCAAGGGCAAGAAATTCCCCAAGTAGATGATACCCAGATTGACATTCAGATCACAGCCTTTATTCCCGCTGACTATATTCCAGATTTAGATCAAAAAATTAGTGCTTATCGAGCAGTAGCTGCAGCAGGGTCCGAGAAAGAGTTAGCACAGATCGCAGCAGCTTGGAGCGATCGCTATGGTCCAATTCCCTCTGTAGCAGAGCAATTACTGCGGGTGATGGAACTAAAACAGTTAGGGAAGTCTTTGGGATTTTCCCGAATTCGACCAGAGGGTAAACAACACATTATCCTAGAAACACCCATGGAAGAACCAGCCTGGAAGTTACTCCAAGAGAACCTCCCCCAACATTTGCGATCGCGTTTTGTCTATTCTCCTGGTAAAGTTACGGTTCGTGGTTTAGGTCTGGTCAAGACCAACAAACAGCTAGAGAGCCTGATTGAGTGGTTAGGCAAGATGCAAGGCGCACTGCCAGAACCTACTGTGGTTGGGTTACCCCAATCCCCAATCCCCAATCCCTAATGCCCATTACCCATTACCCTCCAAAAAAAAAAGCGGCTGCAACTATTGCTACAACCGCTACTGTACATCAACTGGGAGGAAATCCTAGAGGCATATGTCAAAAACTGTCCAAGATGTTTGACAAGCTCTAGTAAAGCTACGTTACTTACTTACTACAAGGTGTCTTCCAGAGATTCCCGAAAATTTGATCAAAAATTTCTGGCAATTGGGAAACATCACGGCTTAGCTTGGGTGTTAGGTATTAGGTGTTAGGTGTTGAAATTTAATTTTAATTAAAGTGTTGTATTTTATACTTAATGCTTTAGTTAATAACTTCTAGATTTTGGTTATTAAACAATAAATATTAAATATTAGATGTTAGATGTTAGATAGTTAAGCCTGGTTTCTAGTTCCTAGTGTCTAACACATCATACCATTACTGTCAATAGATCAATACTGGCTTAGTCTTAACCAAAACTCCGAGTATCCTGGAGTAGTTCACATTACAGACCTGAGGCTGACCCGAGCTTTGATATACATACTGATGTGAACATAGTATTTTCGGGGAAAGGCAATATCAGCAAAGGCGGAGCGATCGCATTATGACTCAACTCTATGAGCAGCTCAACCAGCTAGTGACCGCAGCATGTAGTCATCCACCTGGAAGCGCTCACCGTCAAAAAAACTTAACAAAAATTATTCGTTTAGTCCATAAGAAACTTTGGCAAGAACATAGTCCCTACTATCAAGACGCACTCCAACAAACCTGGATTTACTTTTGCCAGAATATTTGCGAAGGCAAAACCGGTAATCCCTACGACTCTAGCCGTGGAAGTGTGGTCACTTGGCTCAATTTCTACTTGAAGAAACGACTCCAAGACTTTCGTATCAAGAACCGAGACCGAGAAACTAACAGAGTATCTCCTAGCAAGGGTAAAAATGGTGAAAACCTTGACCCGATCAATAGTGTGGCAGCTCCACCGGACGTGCCTACGTTACTCGAAGATATAAGGGAATGGGTGGAAACGGCGGCTGTTGATAGTGATCTACGCACTACCCATATTAAAGGTCATCGAGAGGTCACCTGCCAAGTCTTAATTTGGCGACGCTTGCCTCCAGAAACTAGCTGGAAAACCCTATCCGAAGAGTTTAATGTATCAATTTCTACATTAAGTAGCTTTTATCAGCGACAATGTTTGCCCCGTTTGCGTAAATTTGGAGAATCGGAGGGATATCTATAATAGGAGGTTCCTTAAAAAGACTTACCTTAACCTTAACCTGCTTGAGTCAAGGTGTTCACATCAGTACAGAAACACAATTCCTATGACCTACAACACCCATAACCTAGAACAATTTGCCCTTCCTCTGCCCATTACTAACAATGCACGCAGCCGTGCTGAGCAATTTGCTAGGCAGCAGCCTACCCCTCAAAAAGCTGAGCAAGTTCGACTCAACACCTTGGCTGTGTTGGTTGTCAATGATTACATGCAAATGATGGGCATGCCTACAGATTTAAAAGCCTCAGATAGCTGGAATCCTATTATACGCCTGTTAGCTAATGTGGCAGACTTGGAAATATCCGGTATCGGTCGTATCGAATGCCGAGCAATCAAATCCCAAGATTCCGTCTGCCATATTCCCCCCGAAGTTTGGTCTGATCGAATTGGGTATGTAGTTGTTGAGATTAATGAACAATCCTCGGAGGGAACAGTGTTGGGATTTACTCCAACTGCAGATACCGAAGAGTTACCCATTAGTCAACTACGACCTGTTGACGATTTAATCGATCGCTTTCATCCACCCATGACACAGGTAACCGCCAAGCCTGCTGCTGTTGCCCACAGAACAAGGGTAAACTTGAGTCAATGGTTAGAAAATGTGGTTGAAACTGGTTGGCAAACTCTCGAAAGCTTGGAAAACTTGTTAAACCCACCCGAACCAATTTTCGCTTTCCGCTCTGCTGGTCTAGACTCAACTGAGGCGTTACCCCTAGAGGAAAATCTTGATGTGGGCATTAGGCGGGCTAAGTTAATCGACTTAGGGCTATTGCTAGCTGGTTCCCCCGTGGCTTTGGTGGTGGAACTTGTGCCAGAATCTGAACTCAAGCAAAATATTCGCCTCAAGGTATATCCCACCGGCAGTAAAACCTATTTGCCTCCCAACCTCACCCTCACTGTGCTGGATGCATCCGGAACAGTTTTTCTTGAAGCCCAAGCCAGACAAATCGATAATTACATTCAATTGCAGTTTAGTGGTGTACCAGGAGAGCAATTTAGTGTCGAAGTTGCCCTTGGCGATGCCAGGATTATTGAGGATTTTACCATCTGATCCCATAGTGTGGCCTACCGCCAATCTAGGAATTATCGAATTTAGCCATCGACACACCACTGAAAGCGTTATAATTCAAAGTCCTTCGGGAATAGATCGGTTATCTGGTGTCTTGTTTGATATCAGTTTTGATATCACTCAGTGGTCAATCCTAAGACACCGATACACCCTCTATAAACTTATATAAACCTCTATAAATAGGTAAAATTAGGGGACAAATCACATCTGCAACACAAGTGATCCATGACCAATGACCAATAACACGCGAAGTATTGGTAAATTAGTTGTCTTAAAGATAGGAGATGGTTGTTTTGACAAAGGGTTTCCAGTCACTTTACAGATTGGGGAAGAGGGCAAAAGCCCCTTGTTGGAAATCACTGGCAGGCTACCTCCTGCTCCTGAAATTCTGCAATCGTGCCAAAGTTGGACAACGAGTTATCACAGTTTGGGGTTACGTTCCCGTCTAGAAGCATCAGTGGTACAAGTGACGAATGTATCTAAACTGGAACGGTGCTACAATGCTGCCCAAGTCTTAGGCGATCGCTTAAATGCTTGGCTATCCTCAGAGCCATTTCGACCGATTAAGGAGAAATTACTCGAACAACTATCACCCTCCGATGAAATCCGTCTAATTATTCAAACCGAGAACAGTTGTTTACGGCGACTGCCCTGGCATCTGTGGGATTTTTGGGAACGCTATTCCAAGGCTGAAATTGCTTTAAGTGCCTTAAAGTTTGAACCAGTCCCCCCCAATCCCAAGCCCCACCAGAAGGTTAAAATTTTAGCAATTATTGGCAATAGTATTGGTATTGATACTGAAGCGGATCAGAAGTTGCTAGAGAAATTATCTGATGCTCAGCTCACGTTTCTCATAGAACCCAAGCGCCAGCAAGTCAATGAAGCCCTTTGGGAGCAATCCTGGGATATCCTCTTTTTTGCTGGTCATAGTTCCAGTAAAAACGATGGGGAAACGGGTCACATTTATATTAATAAAACCGATAGTTTAACCATTAATCAGTTAAAGTTTGGCTTAAACAGAGCAATTGTAAAAGGCTTAAAAATCGCTATTTTTAATTCTTGTGATGGCTTGGGTTTAGCCTCGAATCTGGCTAATTTACGGATTCCCCAAATTATTGTGATGCGAGAACCGGTACCCGACCGGGTTTCACAGGAATTTTTGAAATATTTTTTAACCGCTTTTGCTGGGGGGCAGTCTTTCTATTTAGCAGTGCGGGAAGCTAGGGAACGATTACAAGGGATAGAAGATGAGTTTCCTTGTGCAACTTGGTTACCGATAATTTGTCAGAATCCCGCCGCCAAGCCACCGACTTGGAAAGAGTTGAGGGAAAGTGTTCCGGTACCACCTCCACTTCCAACTCCAAAACCTTCACCTCCACCTCCACCTCCAATCCCACCCCTGACCTTCGTCAAGGTATTAGTGAGCAGTTTGGTAATTACATGCTTCTTAATAGTTATACAGCAGCTCAGTTTACTGCAAGGTTTCGAGTTGAAAGCCTTCGACCACCTGATGAATCGAAGACCAGCGGAGTTTCCCGATTCCCGTCTGATAGTGGTAGAGGTTACTGAAAAAGATATTGAAGCTCAGCAGTCGGATTTAAGACCAAAGACCTCCTTATCAGACCGATCACTCAAACAACTGTTAGAGATACTTAATTCCTCTCAAGCCAAAGTCATTGGCCTAGATATTCATCGTGATTTTTCTGTAGCGCCAGACTACCAAGATTTGGGAACGCTCCTACAGGAAAGCGAGAATTTGGTTGCAGTGTGCAAAGCCAGTAATGAAGACGATCCAGGAATTTCACCACCGCCAGAAGTTCCGAAACACAACTTGGGCTTTAGTGATGTTGTAGCTGACCCAGACGGGGTGATTCGTCGCCATCTGTTGGCCTTTAACCCTGATCCAACATCAGTTTGTAGTGCTTCTTATGCTCTGAGTACCCAGTTGGCCATGCGGTATCTAGTGGCACAGGACATCTTTCCCACGTACACCGATCAAGAATACTTACAGCTAGGTGATGTAGTCTTTACACCCTTAACCAAGCATACTGGCAGTTATCATAACCTGGATGATTGGGGACACCAAATCATGCTGAATTACCGTTTTCACAAATCTCCAGAGGATTTTGTTCACCAAGTCACTCTCTCTGAAGTTCTAAACGGTAAGATCAATCCTGATGCCTTCAAGGGAAGAATTGTTCTGATCGGCGTTACTGCTCCCAGCCGTGAGGATTATTTTTTTACACCCTATAGTAAAGGGAATGATATAGAGGATCAAACACCAGGGGTAATTCTCCATGCCCACATGGTAAGTCAGATTCTCAGTGCTGTTTTAGATCAGCGACCCCTGATACAAGATTGGCCCGCATGGGCTGAAGTAGTTTGGATTTGGGGTTGGTGCCTAACGGTTGGTCTGGTGTGTTGGTGCTGTAAATCATCCATACGTTTGGGTGTGTTGCTGTTGGCTCTATCGATTCTCTACGGGTCCTGCTTAGGTCTGTTGAAACTTGGGTATTGGGTACCATTAGTCCCCTCAGCCTTGGCGGTGGTGGTTATTGGTGGTTTTATTGTTCTGTATGATATAGCAATTCTCTATGCCATGAGGTACAAAGGGATCCCCCTAAATACCCCTTATCAAGGTAGACTTTGAGGTTCATAAGCGTACCTCATAAATTATAGAAACGCTATAAACCTTCACCATATCCTCTAAAATTGGTCAAGTAATCTAAGAATTTAGAATTTAGAATTTAGAATTTAGAATTTAGAATTTAGAATTTAGAATTTAAATTTTAGAATTTAGAATTTAAAATTTAGAAGTCAGTAAGGCTTTTTCTTATATTGATCAGAGGTTGTCTGAGAAGTATCATTTGCTACATCCAAGCCCCCTAAATCCCCCAATTTTGCGGTGCGACCCAAGGGCGATTTACTCGCCCATTGGAAAGCGCACCGGAAGGGACTTTTAGAAGCAAATTGACTCTTGTTCCCCCCAAAGTTGGGGGGCTAGGGGGGCAAAATTCAGTATCAAAAAACTTGGGAGATATCCTCT
>NZ_JAAHIG010000279.1:0-11867 GCF_010692305.1 Moorena sp. SIO4G3
TAAGTACAGGGAATTATGCATTGGTAGATATTACAGCACAGAAGAGTGCTGGGCACATCCTTGATAAGAAAGGAAATTGGACTGGACATGCCAACATCCCCTATGTCGCTGAATCTATTTATCCTAGTATAAATTTTGACGATCCCAGCAGTACCAAATCCTTGAGTGATGATGAAGTAGAAGCTGCAAGTAAAGCAGCAGAAGAGAGTGCAGAAGCTAAGAGATTAGCAGAACAGGAGTGGCTAGAACAACAAGAAAATATCTTTAAAAAATATCAAGAAAGGGTAGAAGACACGATATCAGATTTTAATAGAGAAATCACAAGAGGAGGTGGAAAGCCTAATGTGTCTATTTTTAGATTAAACAAGCGTACTCAGACATCATGGCTAGAACAAACTGGATTAATGATAGAATTAAATGATGATTTTACACTTAGTATTGACAAAAAAAACAGTCGCAATTACGAAGAGCAGGTTAAACAGAATAAAACCTACAAAGTTAACCCGAAGAATTTTGAATCTATAGAGAAATGGCTCGATGATAAAATACTTAACTAAATCTTTCTCTAAAGCCTAACACCTTAATAGCATTCCGTAGGGTGGGCAAATGGACATGATTCCGGATTCAATTGCCAAACTCTCATCATTTGCCCACCCTACCCTACTGTGGAACGGGCAACCCTACTGTGGAACGGGTATCTTGCCGTGGAATGGGCATCTTGCCCGTTAAAATCTTCCGGCGGGCAGGATGCCCACCCCACTCCTATTCATCCCGCCCCTCAGCAATGCCAAAAAATAAGTAGTCCCCGGTATAATTTGAATATATCTGTCAAAAATTAGGGCTTATGAATAAGAGTGACTTAGGGGAAATTGAACGTGCTGTCAGTCAACTTTATAGGGAGGATCTAGCCAAATTTCGGGCTTGGTTTGCAGAATTTGATGCAGCAAATTGGGATCGACAATTTGAGACAGATGTTGCGGCTGGTAGACTTGATGCCCTAGCAGAAAAAGTGCGATCGCGTGATCTTGTAGGGTGGGCAAATGGGCATCAGAGCTGATGAAATGATCAAATTCCCAAAATTTGCCCACCCTACCCCTACCTGACTATCCGGAAGGTTGGCGGTAGTCGCTCAAAGTGCGATCACCCTTTGGGAGAAAAGTTTTCGGTCTACTGAACGTAGTGTGATAGGGTCGCGAAAAACCCAATTGGGAGCATGTCACTTATGCAGCAACATTAGTACTAAATTTGGGTAATAGGTAATAGGTAATAGGTAATAGGTAATAGGGGGAGCATGTCCAGGATGAATATTTGTACATTATCTATAGCCCCCTCATGGGTAATTGCTTCCGCTAATGGGACATAGTACTTTTGTTCTGCAACGCAAGACCTGCTCCCACCCAATTACCGAATGGGGCATTGAGATGGAATAAAGGAACTGAATTTCTTATATAGCAATTCTGTTTCCCATGAGGTACAAAGAGATCCCCCTAAATCCCCCTTAAAAAGGGGGACTTTGAGCTTGATAATTGTACCTCATACATGCAATAAACGCTATAGAAAGAGACAACAAAATTATTTATTACGGCTAAACTTAAAAAAATCATGCCAAACTTAGATATTTCCAACAAAGCTGATCATACCATAACAGCCAAAGGATATATTGAGCAAATCTTAAATCAATTGCTCATTGATTATCAAGCTACTCAGGGAGAAAGAGCAAAAATTTCCCGATGGGAAGAAAATCAAGACGTTAGTATATTAGGGATTATTGAAATATTAACCGATACTATTAGAGGATACGCCTTTCAAGTTATTAATGATAATTCATTTGAAAATGCCAAAAAAATTAGTAATGAATTACAGAAAATCAAACTAGTAGAAATCCCTAAATTTACTGAATGGTATTTTTCACAAGACTTTGATTATCCGAAAATGAAACACTATGTCGAAACCCTGAACTATTTACGTTTATTAATAATCGAATATATCAGGGATATCAAAGCTCTTGTAGAGTGCGTTAATGAAGTGTAACGCACCGGTGAATGTCCGCTTGAAAGTGGGTACGCGAATAGTGTAGGTTGGGTTGAGACAACAAAACCCAACAAACCGATGATATGACACAATAAAGGTAGTGAAGTCGAGGAGAACGCCGTTGAGTGCGATCGCCTGATTTTGTAGGGTGGGCAAATGGGCATCAGAGCTGATGAGATGATCAAATTATCAAAATTTGCCCACCCTACCCCTACTGGCACAATTGGAGACAACCCTGAAATGGTACAAGCACAACCTAAAATACTGACATTGGAGGAGTTTCTGAAACTACCGGAAACAAAGCCTGCTAGTGAGTACCTTGATGAAAAAATTATTCCCAAGCCCATGCCTCAAGGAAAACATAGTCGTCTTCAAGGAGAACTAATACCCGCAATCAATAGTTTGGTAAAACCTAAAAAAATTGCTTGCGCTTTTCCTGAATTACGTTGTACCTTTGGGGGTCGCTCAATAATACCTGACATTTCAGTATTTCTTTGGAACCGAATTCCCTGTGATGATAATGGAGAAATTGCCAATGTATTTAACCTGACTCCAGATTGGACTATTGAAATCTTATTTCCAGACCAAAGTCACACAAAATTAACCAAAAATAGTCTTCATTGCCTCAAGCATGGAACCCAGAGCGGTTGGTTGATTGACCCAGAGGAAAAAACTGTGTTTGTTTACCATTCTAAACAAGAAATTGAGGTATTCGATCAACCCGATATGTTACTTCCTGTACCATCTTTTGTAAGTGAGCTAAATCTTACAGTTAAGAATTTATTTGCCTGGTTATTACTGTAACTATGGAGTCCTATAGCATTTTTATTTTATATTTTGTAGGGTGGGCTATAGCATTTTTATTTGAGTTATGAACATAGGATTGATGCTAAAAGGGAACAGGGAACAGGGAACAGGAAACAGTAGGAAACAGCTCCGAAGAGTTTTTAATGTTAGTGCGTACGCTCTTGTCTGGTGGGCAAATGGGCATGATATTTGATCTAATTGCCAAACTCTCGTTATTTGCCCACCCTACCCTAATTTTTAAAAAACACTCTTCGGCAATAGAAAGCTAATATCATTTTATAACATTTACCCTGAATAAAAATCTCCCCCATCTCCTAATCTCCCTATCTCCCCCTCTCCCCACCCTCCCCACACTTCTTTTAGTTATAGATTTACAAATATGAGATGCACCCTTCAATCTTCTGGCTCTACACCCATTGCTCGCAATTGAGCTGCTAGACGTTCAGCTCGTTGATGTTCTCGTTCAGCACGTTGACGTTCTTGTTCAACTAGCTGTCTTTCTTTCTCAACCGGTGTAGGAATCCAATTTTCTGCTGCATCGTACCAACGCAACCAAAGTCGGTTTAACTCTTGATAGTTTCCTGACCACAATCCTAAACCTAGTTCTATTTCTGGAAGCCAGAATTTTTCACCGTTGAGAATCACTTCCCGATAGCTGTTGCGCACTAACTCAAACAAGCGCAGTTTATTGCTATTACCATCGAAGACCACGTAATAGGGAATCCGTAGCATCCGTTCGTAGACTTCCCATTTAGTTGGGGGTTGGTTGGCTTGGGGCGTAACTTCCCCTAAGTCTTCTTTCTGTGTACTAGGAGAAAGTAATTCGATGGCAATAAAAGGAGCTACTCCTTCCTGCCAGATCACGTAACTCAAGCGGGATTCTCTTTGTTCGTACAAACGATCTACTCCCAAGACAGCAAACCAATCGGGACGTTTATACCAAGTAGGATGTTTCAGATTGTAGTAAATATTCAGATCGCTAGCAACGAGAATTTGGTTTCTAGGATAATTGGGGGGGAAAAACGTTTTTTCCAGTAAGTCTGCTTGCCATATATGGTATTGATCTGGCAATCCTGAATCCTCCTTTTCCTCGCTAGGTAGATCATACATTGTGGGTAGGATTTCTTTCGGGGGTCGGGGTGGATCGGTTTGTTGATACATATGCAAAGGGAGTAGGGAATAGGGAATAGGGAATAGGGAATAGGGAATAGGGAACAGGGAATAGGGAGTCGGGAGTAAAATTCCCACAATTCCTACACGAATTGCTATAACTTCGATTTTAGATTTTATATTGATGATTGGGTCTACTTTGGTGCGCCCCTACTCGTGGATTCGCGCTAACCCTTGGTTTTGCCAAAGTGCGTTCGCGAAGCGTGACCTACGGTCAATCGCTCAACTCTGGTGGGCAAATCGACATGATAACTGATCTAATTACCAAACTCTCATTATTTGCCCACCCTACCCTACTAGCAGATTAAAGCAATAGCTGAGCCAGTATAGCGTTTTTTAACCTAATGAGGTACACATGATGTTTTCTGTCTTCCCTATTCTGACTCTACTTATCCCTGCTCCCTGCTCCCTGTTCCCTGTTCCCTGTTCCCTGTTCCCTGTTCCCTGTTCCCTTGCTATAATCCATGATTAACCAAACCCAGGTATTCCCTCCCAACCCCCAATTTCAGCAACTCTTTCTGCTGTTACAGCGCTTAGACGGACTGCTAGAACAAGCTTTAGCCGCTGCCCAAGTTACCTATGGTTCCATGGCTGCAACTAATCCCTATCGGGGGATGCAAGTTGACCAGGCAGAAGTGGAACAGTTGCTGAGATGGCCACCAGGAACACCAGTATTGCAGGTAGATACAGAAACCGAACAGGAGTTCCCCTCTGATGCTATCCTGGAAGGCTCATCTCTAGCATGGCTGCAAGAAACCTTTGCCCTCTCTGCTTTTGATGTCGATATTATTGCGATCGCACTCGCCCCGGAACTAGACCGGCGCTATGAACGAATCTACACCTATCTCCAAGACGATATCCGGTGTAAACGACCCACTGTGGATCTCGTCCTGAATCTGCTCTGTCCAACTGGGGAAGCGAAACTGGCGCGCCGTAGTCACTTTACCCCAGAAGCTCCTCTCCTACGTCATAGTCTACTACACCTGGTCTCTGACCCTAATCAGCTCCAGCCTACTCTGCTGGCTCACAATCTTAAACTGGATGGGCTAGTCCTGGCTCTGCTTTTGGGAGAAACAGGATTAGATCAGCGACTACAACCCTTCTCGACCTTACTTGAGCCGACTATTTCCCTGGAAGACTTGCCCTTGGATCAGGAAGTAAAGCAGGCTTTATTAACAATAGTTGTCGAAGATTGGCAAGCAAGCAAACCCCTGGGACTGTATTTTGAGGGTGCAGATACTAGTGGTAAACACCGTGCCGCCCAAGCTCTGGCCAGGGCTGTGGAAGCACCGTTGCTAACCGTAAATTTAACTCGGATTGTAGAATCCAAAGCTGACTTGGAGCTAACCCTGAAACTAGCTTACCGTCAAGCCTGGTTTCAGAAGGCTTTGCTTTACCTAGAAGGACTAGAAACTCTACAACAAACTATAGAAAGTTCGGAGAATTTCAGTCAATATCTATCTCTGCTAAGAATCATAGCAGACCATCAAGGAATTACTATCCTCCCTGGTGAAAAACCCTGGAGACCAGAGAAAACTATCGCAATCGGAATAGTTACTGTTCCTTTTCCCATCCCTGAGTTTACTGTTCGTCGCTGGTGCTGGCAGAATCAACTAACCGCAGCTGGTATTTCCCTAGACAGACCAGAGCTAGATGCTTTATGCGATCGCTTCCGCCTCAATTCCGAGCAAATTACCGATGCCGTTATCGATGCCTGTAATCGAGCCCGTTGGCGCATTGCCCAAAAGCCTCTAGAGACCGGAGATGAGGATAGCAGTATTTCCTATTCCCCCACTCCCCCCACTCCCCCCACTCCCCACCTCGCACACTCCCTTCAAAACCCAACCTTGTCGGAACTATTTGCAGCAGCTCGTGCCCAATCTGGTCATGAACTAGGTTCATTGGCACGTCAGATTCAGCCTAAGTACAGTTGGGATGATATTGTCCTGCCAACTAATCAAAAGGCTCAGTTGCGGGAAATTTGTAATCAAGCTAAATATCGACAGCTGGTGTGGGAAGAGTGGGACTTCCAGAGCAAGCTTTCCCTGGGCAGAGGACTGAATGTGATGTTTTCCGGCCCACCAGGGACTGGTAAAACCATGGCAGCGGAAATTATTGCCCACGAATTAGAGCTTGACCTCTATAAGATTGACCTGTCCCAAGTGGTCAGTAAGTATATCGGGGAGACAGAAAAAAACCTCAATCGCATTTTTACAGCTGCTGCCAATGCCAACGCCATTCTCCTGTTTGATGAAGCAGATTCCCTGTTTGGCAAGCGCTCTGAAATCAGCAGTGCCCATGACCGCTACGCCAATATTGAGGTTGGCTATCTTTTGCAAAAGATGGAGGAGTACGAAGGAGTGGCGATTTTGACCACCAACCTACGCACTAATATGGACGATGCCTTTGTCCGGCGGTTACGTTTTATTATTGAGTTTCCTTTTCCTAATCTCAAAGACCGCCGCCGGATCTGGGAGCAAATCTGGCCTAGTCGTGTACCTCGCTCCGAGGAACTGGATTTAGATTTTATCGCCCGTCACTGCGAGATTGCTGGGGGCAATATTCGTAATATTGCTCTGGCTGCTGCTTTTATAGCAGCAGATGATGGTGGAATTGTCAAGATGAATCACCTGCTTCGTGCAGTCCGGCGAGAGTATCAGAAGATGGGAAAAGTGTTAATAGAGGGTGAATTTGCTCAGTATGCAAGGCTAATGTCATGATTCGTAATAACTCAAATAACTGTGCCAATGATTCACTAAGTACTGATAAGTTGTATGTATTTTTGTTACGGAGAAGACTTAAGGGGCAGAAAGCATTCTAAGGTTGATACTTGGGTTAGCTAAATTGCCGATTGACCTCAGCCAGTTGGCGAATGATTTGGCGACCTACGCATTGAGTGAGGAAATCCGATGATTCACGACCTGGATAAAACGTTGGAGGAATTGCTCAAGGGCGAACTCCCTCCTGACCTAATCTCGTCAGTTACGATTAGCTTTGCCACACCTGACAAGGATTTTAGTGTCAAGCCAGCGATTAATCTCTTTCTTTACGATGTGCGTGAGAATCTGGAGTTACGCAACACCACCTGGTCAACAGAACGCAGTAACGGTAGGGCGACCAAAAGGCGTAATCCAGTGCGAGTGGATTGCTCTTACCTAATCACCGCTTGGTCTGCTCTTACAGGTACAGGTAATCGTCAAAGACCAGAGCAAGAAGAGCACCAATGGCTGGGGGAGGTAATGAAAGTGCTACTGCGTCATCGTATAATTCCAGCGGCTGTATTACAGGGAAGCCTCAGGGGGATTGAACCTCCGATCAGGACAGTTAGTCTGAGTCAGAGCAACCTACAGAGTTTGGGGGAATTCTGGCAAGCAATGGGAGGAAAGCCAAGACCAGCATTGAACTACACCCTGACTATGGCTGTGGAAGTCGATGATCCGGTTGAGGCAGGAACCTTGGTAACCGATATGAGGATTGGGTAATTGCGGATTGGGGATTGGTTTACTATTTACCATTAGCCATTAGCCATTAGCCATAACCAAGATAGTTGACTAAGGGGGTATTGATCGTGTCAAATCAGATCAGGTTGGAACCAATCCGTCATCAGGTCGCGATCGCTGGGCAGGTTAAAGATGCCCAAACTCAGCAGGTGATTCCGGGAGCAGTGGTCGAAATTGCCGATATGCCCGACAGCTTCAAACGCAAGTTAGATCTGCTAGCTGGGCTTTACGGAGATGACTGGGAAAAGAGGGTCGAGCGACCTGACCGCACTCGTACCAGAGTTGACGGCTATTTTTACTTCCAGGATCTCCCTGATGGGAAATATACCTTGACGGCTTCCTTGCTAGGTAAGGGTACTCGCTATAGTGCTAACCCAACCATCAAAACGATACCGCCTGATTCTGATCACGAATCCGATCAGACCGAGTTTGAGGTGTCAAGAGATCCAGAAACTGGTGCGATCGCGATACCTACTGTTAATTTCTATTTCCAACCAACTGCTCTCGAGGGTAACGTCACCAACAACTCAGACGATGAAGCTGTCGTTATGGCCAAAGTCGAGATTGAGGGGAGTGGTGAGTATACCTTTACTGACAACAATGGGAACTATCTCCTGAGTGGTTTAGAAGCATCTAGGGATACATCAAGTCCTCGCCAGGTTATAGTTAAAGTTGTTGCCCAAGGCTACCAGCAAGAAACCTCTCAACTTGTAGACTTGAACCAAGGGCAAGTGACTATTCAAGATTTTTCTCTGACCAGAAAAAATGGGGTAGTAAACACCTAGTTATCTCAACCGAAGAGTTAGAGAGCTTTAAATATTTTTCTCTGACCAGAGTAAATAAACTAGTAAACACCTAGTTATCTCAACCGAAGAGTTAGAGAGCTTTGCTCACATCCAGCCTTTGATTTGACTTATTCAAGGAGTAGAGAAAATGCCAACCTATTTATCGCCCGGTGTATACGTCGAGGAAGTTTCCTCCGGTTCTGCTCCAATTGTGGGAGTGGGGACCAGCACAGCAGGTTTTATCGGTGTCGTACCGGACTCGATAGACGTTCCAGAACCAAACCCTGCCTATGACCCAAGCCAAGACATAGATCCAACCAATAATCCGGCTCATATTACAAAGCCTTTTTCATCTCCTGTTACTAGTGGTGAGGTAAAGCTGTGTACTAACTTTGGTGAGTTCAAGAAGTTCTTTGGAGATTTCTCAACCGATCCAGGTCAGCGTCAGCTAGCTCACGCCGTCTATGGATTCTTTAACAACGGTGGTACTCGCTGCTACGTGGTGCGGGCAGCACAACAGAGTGAGATTACGGCTGACTTCCTAGAAAATACATTTGAGCCTATTGACGAAATTGCTATCGTTGCCGCCCCTGGCATTACTGACAGCAGTGTTAGCGATGCCATCATCACTCACTGTCAACAGAGGACCCAGGATCGCTTCGCAATCTTGGATAGTCAGGAAAATTTGGATGATGCTTGGAAGACCATGCAACCGGGGGATGGCAATGTACCTAGCAAATCTGATTATGCCGCTTTTTACTTCCCCTGGATTGAAGTCTTCGATCCAGCCACTAAGACACAGAACCCCAAAGGGGATGGTGGAATCTATGTGCCGCCCAGTGGTCATATCGCCGGTCTCTATGCCCGCGTCGATACACAACGAGGAGTTCACAAAGCCCCAGCGAATGAAACAATATTAGGAGCATTGGGTCTGAAGTACAACATCAGCAAAGCCCAGCAGGATGGACTCAACCCTCAAGGCATCAATTGCATCCGTAATCTCAATGGCAATATTCTAGTCTGGGGAGCACGCACCATCGGTGGTGATGCCAATGGAGAGTTTAAATACATCAACGTCCGCCGCCTGTTCAATTATCTGCGGGAATCTATTGACGAAGGTACTCAGTGGGTGGTATTTGAACCCAATAATCCTGAACTTTGGGCGCAGATTACCCGCAATGTTAATGCTTTCCTGACCAATGTCTGGAGTACAGGGGCTTTATTTGGGAATACACCAGAGGAAGCCTTTTACGTCAAGTGTGATGAAGAGACCAATCCACCAGAAGTCAGAGATTTAGGTCAGGTGGTAACAGAAATTGGTGTAGCAGTGACCAAGCCAGCTGAATTTGTGATCTTCCGCCTGAGCCAGTGGGCAGGACCTAGTGGTAGCTAGGCCAGTAGGGAGTAGGGAGTACAGACAAAGGAAGATGAAAGTATGGTAACTTCCCAGCAACTCACACCAGGTGTCTACCGAGAGGAGATATTCCCTAAACCAGCCCCTGGACTGTTCACAGGTGTACCTGTATTCCTGGGGTTTGCCGAGACTGGACCAATTAACTCCCCGCAGTCACTTACCCTCTGGTCTCAATTCACAGAAACCTTTGGTCAGCCTCTAGCTGACGGTTACCTAGCTTATGCTGTGCGTGGGTTCTTTGAGAATGGTGGCAGCTTGTGCTTGGTTGTGCGGCTAGAAGACGGAGTTTCTCTGACAGAAGCACTGGGAGGACCGGGAGATGATACTGGAGGACTAGGAGCGATCGCATCCTTGAATGAAATCGACTTGGTCTGTGTGCCAGATCTAATGCGAGGAAACCCTGACCAGGATGACGTGTTGAGGATGCAGAATGTCATCTTAGAACACTGTGATCTGCTTGGCGATCGCTTTGCCATCTTAGACTCGCTCCCTCCAGTAGCAGTACAAGTGACTCAGTCTCTAGAGAGGGTAAAAGAGCAAAGGTCGAAACTGCGAGGCAAAAACGGTGCTTTGTATTATCCCTGGATTAAAGCTGAAAACGGTCCCGACTGGATGCCCCCCTGTGGTCACATTGCTGGAGTTTACGCCCGTAGCGATCAACAATTTGGCGTTCACAAAGCACCAGCCAACGAAACTATCGAAGGAATAGTGGATCTAAAGTTCAATCTGACCAATCGCGAGCAGGACATTCTCAATCCCCTTGGGGTTAATTGCCTGCGTGCTTTTCCCGGACGAGGTATTCGAGTTTGGGGAGCACGTACCCTCAGCGACGAGGCAAATTGGATCTATGTCAACGTAAAGCGGCTATTTCTGACAGTGGGCAGATGGCTGGAACTGAACCTGGCAGATCTGGCCTTTGAGCCAAACGAGCTGAAGTTATGGGTACGGATTGAGCGAGAGTTGACCGCCTATTTTGAAGACTTACTGCAGCAAGGTGCCCTTAAAGGACCAACAGAACAAACAGCTTTCTACATTAAATGTGATGCTGAAACGAACCCACCAGAAGTAAGAGAAGCAGGGATGGTGGTCACAGAAATTGGTTTAGCACCTGCTATTCCTAGTGAATTGATCACTGTGCGTATTATTCTCGGTGCTAGTGGTGTGAAAGTAGCAGCATAGGTCAGGGTTACAGGACTTACGCAAAGCCCCCTAAATCCCCCAATTCTGGGGGACTTTGACATCATTCCCCCCAAAATTGGGGGGTTAGGGGGGCAAAACCAACTAAACTTCGTAAGTCCTACATTACCAATTATTAAGATATTAGGAGGTTTTTGACGATGGTATTTTCTCGAAAAGATCCATACAGAGGTTACAACTTCAAAGTAGAAATCGATGGTATCACCCGCGCCGGTTTCAGAAGCTGCTCAGGGATAGACACCACTCAGGAAATTAGCACCTATCGAGAGGGTACCGATAGAATGCTGAATATGCGCCAAATCCCTGGTATGCTCACCCTCTCCCAAGTTACTCTCAGTCGCGGCATTACTGATGACAGGGAATTATGGGACTGGCGAACCAAGGTAGCAACCGCGAAAGACCCCTCCGAGTATCGCAAAAATATGTCTATCGTCCTCTGGGATGATGCCGGAAATGAAAAAGTGCGCTGGAACCTGATTAACTGTTGGCCAGTTAAGTGGACAGGTCCAAGCCTTGATGCTACTTCCAATGAATTAGCCATTGAAACCCTCGAAATTGTCCACGAAGGGGTAAGCGTAGAAAACGGTAAGTGGCAGTAGGGTGTAGGGAGTAGGGAGTAGGGAGTAGGGAGTAGGGAGTAGGGAGTAGGGAGTAGGGTGTAGGGTGTAGGGTGTAGGGTGTAGGGTGTCAGGTAGGCAGTGCCTACCAAACCGATTGGCCAGCTTGGTGAATCTGTCTGATATCATCATGTCAGGATAATTACCCTTAAGCAAAATCTTCCCCATCTCCCCATCTCCCCATCTCCCCACCCTCCCGATTCCCCATCTCCCCATCTCCCCACCCTCCCGATTCCCGATTCCCGATTCCCGATTCCCGATTCCCTGTTCCCTGTTCCCTGTTCCCTGTTCCCTATTTCCTACAACATGATGCAGACAGAGTTCCCGTTTACCCTACCCCAGGGCA
>NZ_JAAHIG010000028.1:0-35307 GCF_010692305.1 Moorena sp. SIO4G3
TGCAGCCATTAATAGTCTGCCTGAGTAAAAAGATGTCTCGTGTTGCCCGAGAAATCAATTGGTTAACGGTTTCATTATCGCAGCTAATGTGAGTTACCTGTTTATACCATTCCTGGTTTTGGAGTAATGTGAGGTGGTATCAGCTTTCCTTCTCGATCTACATCTACTACTTGATAATCTAACTGAGAACGTGCTTGAGCTATTTCTGTATTTTTTGGAGCTATAAATGGTCGGTCATGATCTAGGAATGAACGAATATGTAATACTTTTTCTGGTTCTATTCCTTGTGCTTTCAATTGCTCTAATAATTTTTCTGGTGCTCCTATATCTCCTGGAATGACTAGATGGGGAATATCTACTAAATTTTTATCTGTGACATCTAATGCTTCTTGATTGTAGTCTACTCCTACCATGATGATAGGATACTCTGTTAATACTTTTCCCCTAGCAGAGAATTGTTTGATGATTTTATATATTCGTTTCAGTAGCGTTCCATCCCCACAACCCATGTCTACTATATAGCTTGGTTGCTCTTCTATTGGCTGTTGGTTAAATATAGATATGATGATTTTATCTGTATCGGCAAAAAACTTTTCGTGTTGAAAGCCACTTGCTACTACATTTAATGTTCTATTTACGTGTCTTTCTTTTTCAGTCTTATTTCTTTGAAATACTCTCTGAGGATTTCCAAATAGTAATTCTTTCATCTGTAACAACATAGGAGCATAAGACGCTGTTGTTCCTAAGTTTAAGGATCTGTCACGCATAAATCTACCTATATCTGTTAAATATAGCCCTTCTGTTTTTTCTTCTGCCCATCCTAAATTGATGAATAATGTTGATAGTTCTTGTTTAAGGGAATTTGTTAATGTGTTAAATATTTTTTTTGATTCATCCAGTAAGTTTTGTTTTTCCAGTTCTAGTAGCAGGGGGATGAGTAATACTCCATCTAATAAATCACTTAGTAATGAGTTTTCTGTATCCCATCTTCGAGATGAACAATTAATCCAATTGCTGATTCCTGTTTCTACTTCTCCTTTTAAATATAACTCAAATGGATATTTATATAAGCTCATCAGAGCTTTAGGGATGATTTGATGTTGTTGACTTTGTTCTGTCAATATGTATTCTTCTGCTTGAGAGCGATATAGGAATGATAATGACTCTAGGAGTCGCATAGCTACCATTAGATGTCCACTATTTGCTGCTAAATGCTCTACTATTTCTTCTAATTTTAGTGATTTCTGTGATAGTAACTCGAATACCCCTGCTTCTGAACAAGCACAAATCACTGGTACAGCTACAAACCCATGAGCATAACGATTTATTTTATCTAGCATTGATTTAATTTTATTTTAGAGCTGATTTATAAAGTAGGCATTCCTGAATTATGGGATGAATCTGATTGGAACCGGAACATCCTGGAAATGTAGGTAATAGTCGATCAACAACCGAATAGCATGCTTTATCATGTCCAGAGATATGGTTGAAAATTATCCGTGAGGGAATATTCATTAACCTCATTTTTTAACAGCCAACCTAGGGATTGCATCATTCTTAATGCCACTTGCCGATGACCTGTATTTGCCCCTAGAGTATTAGCTATTTGCCGGTGGGTTATTCTCTTTTCTTTTATTAAGTCAAATAATCCCTTTTCTCTACAGGCTAAGATTACAGGAATATAAACAAACCCATATTGATAACGATTAATTAACTCCAGCATTTTTTTTATACCAATTATTTATTATATTTTTTGCTTTTAATACCACTTCTGATCTGGAGACCCGCAGGCAGTTTCCATTAAACTAAGCCAGTGAGTCACTCCACTGATTCGTCTCCAGAACCGTACGTGACAATGCACGTATCATACGGCTCCTCATTACAGTACAATCCTTGACAGTGGCTCCTCTAAAACGGATTTTCATCTAATTCGTTAGAACTAAGTTTCTCTATTACCTCTACACTGCTCTATAAAACTGATACAAAGCGTCACCTAACGTGACCATCTAATCATGTTTAATTACTGCTGACCCTGAGACCGTCGGCGGTTACTCACCCACAGGAATTAAAGTCAAGACAACCGTATTTTTGGCTCCTTATAATTGGGTTTAAATCTCGATATTCCACAAATCCAAACTCCAGTTAAAACACCATCTGCTCCTGGGTGTTGAACCATCATCTTTTTCTGTTTGTTATTAAGTTTGAGCTTTGTTGTGATGGATCTCATCTGTGTGTTTTGAGAGTAGACTAGCATACTATAGCAAGTCTTATACCCATGAGGTACAACTCTCTGGGTTCTAGGGAGCGGGGAGCGGGGAGCGGGGAGCGGGGAGCGGGGAGCCGGGAGCGGGGAGCCGGGAGCCGGGAGCCGGGAGCCGGGAGCCAGGATAAGGGAAGAGGGCAAAAATAATGTGTACCTCATAGCTATGACAAACACTATCTATAGATAGGCTGCTTAATAACTTTTGGTATCTTATCGTTATTCTTTGATAAAGTCAACACTTTTTTTTTTTTGTACGAAAATAGTTATAAAGTATACAGGACAAGGAATATAGCTCTAATTTTTCGTAAAAAACACTCCTAGTCATTAAGATTAAGTTTCATGAATTATTGTATTCAATCAATAACTTGATGGCTAATTTTTACCAGGGTAAGCTCATCTAATTTAGGGAAAAAGGTACTTGACAAAAGTATCAAAATAGTATCCTTTATAGCTAGCAGGGAACAAAGCTTGTAACATATAGCAATCCTAAATCATTTCTAAAATCACTGGAATTGTTAAAAAATAGCTGCAAATAGGGTATAACGTGCCTTCTGGCTTCTGCATCCTGCCTTAAAGCAGCCGATCTGAGGGGGTGACAACCAAGCCAGAAGCCTTATGGATTAGCAATTAGAGCGACTTGTGGTAAAAAAATAATGCTGACGGGGTGACAAGGAAGCTAGAAGGTAGACTGAATCAGAGTCATAGCTCTTTAGTTGCCAAATCAAATCCCACTACTTGTTTGGTTTTAGTAATTTTTATACCTCGCCGTAGGCGACGCTTTCGGCAAAGCCCGAAAGCGAACGAAGATAAAAAGCTATTCCTGGCTTTAACCCTAACTGTTGTAACTGAGTTCAAATTTGGCTTTCTTGTTCAATGAAATGATTCTTTTTGGCTCTTCCGTACTTGTTATGTTAAATTAACACTTTGAGGAAGGGAGCAGGGATCACGGAGCAGTGGAAAGAGGCAGTATTTAGAAATACTTGTTAATTAAATAGCCTCAGAACCCTGTCAGCCATGCAAAGCGCGAGTGGGGGAAACCACGGCAGTCGCTCATGGGGGAGACCACGGCAGTCGCTCATGGGGGAGACCACGGAGTCGCTCATGGTTTGAAGTTACCGTAAGACAGGGCTCCCGTCAGGCAATAAACAACACCATGTATACCCTTTATGCACGGGGTTACGCCCAAATTTACGAGTGGAGCCCCCTTCAACCAACTGACATTCCTGGGGAATTCATGACGGTAATGACCAAGTACTTAATGCTGGGTTAAGGGCTTAAATTTTGGGGGGGTTTCCCCCCCTGGCCAAAAGCCAATCACATCGGAGCACGTCCGGATGGGTTTACAAAGTTGAGACATAAGTAACAATTCCTAGCCGTGGAAAGGATTTCTGCGGCTATTTTTTTTGGTTATTATTTTTTAGGGAACAGGGAACAGGGAATAGGGAATAGGGAATAGGGAATAGGGAATAGGGAATAGGGAATAGGGAGCAGGGAGCAGAGAATAAAAATTATCAAAATTTATTTAGGTAATCTAGATCTCTTGATAGCCTTTCTCGCAGTTATGAGGTATAGTCTTCTTTGACGTTGATTCCCTGTCTTGATGCAGCGCATCCCTATTCCCTATTCCTTCTTCTCTGTTCCCTATTCCCTGTTCCCTGTTCCCTGTTCCCGATTCCCGATTCCCGATTCCCGATTCCCGACTATAACAACGTTTAAAAATGAAAAAATACATCACTACGTTATTGCTGTTGCTAACATTATCCTTTGCCTTTGCTCCTCCGGCTGTTGCTTTCTCCTACTGCCGCACTAAAAATAACAACCGGATTTGCATCCTTAGCATTAAGCGGAGTGCTAAGTATCCATGGGAATATCGAGCAGCAGTTAGTGTTAATGGCGTTGGTACTCCTATAGAAATATATAATTGTCGCAATCGCATTAGAGTTAAGAAAAACCGCACTGTTGTGCCATTTCAAGACAATGGTCCAGGAGAACTTATCTGTAGTATTTTAAAAAAATAGTATAAGAAAGGGAACAGGGAACAGGGAATAGGGATAATAGACCCGGTGGGTGGAACGGGCATCTTGCCCGTGGTGCGTTACGGGGCGGACTATCGCAACGGTGGTTACGAGGCGGAAAATGAGGGCAAGTCCGCCCCTAACACACCCTACGCACTAAATTCTAAATGATAGCTAATCAAAATTGCAATTTATATCTAACTTGTACCTCGTTAAACACGTAGTCGTAACTCAATTCAACTGAGGAAGTTTGTCCCAAATCATAAACGGCATCGAAGGTTGGGTAAACCTGTAAATCAGCTAATCCGATGGATCTCCCGACATTACTGACTCTTTCTTCAACGGTGAATAAAATATTTTTGATAATTGGTCCAACAACATACTTAGTAATCACTAACTCAGCAATTTCTCGTTGATTGCTGTTAGCGATAGTCTCAACTTGGGTAATAAAACTGTTACCGAGCAGAGCGATAATTCCACTTTCAGTGCGGGGAGGAGTACTGGATAAGGTTACGATGGGAGAAAATAGAAACGCTTTTTCCTCACTATTAGCTATAGCTTCGCCATAAACACATTCAGCAAGCTGTTGGAATTGTTGCCGAGACAAGATGGTTGTTTTTGAACCAAGTTTAGCTAGTCCCCTATCTTGTCCACTACTGGTAATTTGCTGATCAGCACAATAATCTTTCTCTCCTCCTAGGGCAAGGATTTGACTAGTTTGACCTTTGATGGCGAGGGTTATCTTCACTTGGTCGGGTCGAGAAGACTGCAGCACATTCTCAAGGATTTCGTTATCAATCCGTCTTTGACGTAAGGCACCAGAAGGCTCAAAGGCTATGGTGATAAACTTAAGATCTAAATTGGGATTGAGTAATCCCTGTTCTGGTACAAATACAATGGTGTTATTGTGCCGCCTGTCTGAAACAAATTCGGTTTCTAATACATCAACTTCCCAACGTCGTAGCGTAATTGTTCCCAATCCTTGTAAGTTTTGGAGATTGCCATTGATAGGACCGTTGAGGGTTAAATCACCAGCTAGTCGAATATGAGCACACGGACCGGCTTCGGCCAGGGCGTCCACCTCGCGGGCGAGTTCCTGCGGCCGCGCGATGCCGCCTTCGGCTTCGCGCCGAGCCTCGGTTCNTTAAAACTGAATAACTTTCAAAGAACATTGCTAGCTAAACATGCTGGTACAGCTAGACATGCTTATAATTGGGGATTAGCTTTATGTAAACAAATTTTAGAACACAACAAAAATAATCCATCAGACAAAATCAAATTTCCCACAGATATAGAATTACATAAATGGCTTAATAGATTAGTAAAGCCAAATAATACGTGGTACTATGATGTCTCAAAGTGTGCCCCACAACAAGCATTACGGGATTTAAGGAAAGCATTTAGAGATTTCTTTAATAAAAAATTAATCAATGGGAAGCCAGTAGGATTTCCAAGGTTCAAAAAGAAATATAAGCACGATAGTTTTTACTTAGATGGAAGATTTAAGGTAGACCACTTTAAAATAAAAGTACCTGTAATTGGTGAATTAAAAACTTATGAAAGATTACCGCAAGGAATAAAAGTAAAAAATGTCACAATTTCTCGTCAGGCGGATAGATGGTTTATTTCCTTCAAGATTGAGGAAGAAATTAAGTTTTCAACCAAAAAGAAAGATGTTGTCGGAGTAGATTTAGGAGTAAAAGCGTTAGCAACATTATCAACGGGAGAAGTAAGAGAAGGAGCAAAATCTTACAGAAGATTTGAATCGAAATTATCTAGGATGCAAAGATTGAACCGTAATAAAATCAAAGGTTCTAAGAATTATAAAAAGGCTCAATGTCAAATAGCTAGGCTACATAAAAAAGTAGCTAATATCCGTAAAGATACGTTACATAACTTGACTACATATCTAGCCAAAAACCACGGCAAGATAGTAATAGAAGATTTAAATGTATCAGGAATGTTAGCCAATCATAAACTGGCTAAAGCTATTGGTGATCTGGGTTTTTATGAATTTAGGAGACAATTGGAATATAAATGTGAATTGTATGGCTCAGAATTAATAATAGCTGACCGTTGGTTCCCTAGTAGTAAAACTTGTTCTAATTGTGGATGTAAGAAAGAAACTTTATCGTTATCAGAACGAGTATATCATTGTGACAACTGTGGAGTTTCTCTAGATAGAGATTTAAATGCAGCTAAAAATTTAGCAGCTTTGGCGGTGAGTTCCACCGTGTCTGCCTGTGGAGTGGAGAGTGCCGACACGCCATGATGAAGCAGGAAGTAAACAGATTATCCGATATTTTATAGATAATCATAAGTTTTACAGAGCGGAAGCATTATCCATGGATGTTGATTCATCCACACCCGGTTCAATGGGATAGTCTTCAACACTATCAACAGCATCAGGCAATTCTGTTTCTAATAATCGCAAGCGGGGATACCAACTCGCCAACAGGGTGATTAACAAACTCATACTGCCTAATAGGATGAGCAAAAGTCCCATACCACGACCGACCCCTGTGCCAATGACAGTCCCAATTCGGTTAGCCCAAAGACTATCTGAGATCATCCAGGGTTCAAAGACTTTTTCAGCTAACGGTCCGACAATCAAGAAACCGGCAGGCACGGCGATCGCATCTAATGCTAACTTCAAAGAAAATACCCGACCTTGGATGTTGAGGTCAACCTTATTTTGGAAAATAGTTTGACAGAAGGTGTAAAGCACTGGGCGAATCAGGGTAAATAGGGTAATACTAATGGTAAAAACAACCAGAGACGAAGACCAACCGGCAAACACGAGCAAAATTCCATTCACGAGCATACAGCCATAAATCACCCTCATGTAGCGCTTTGGTCCTCCCCAAAACCCGATCGCCAAGCTACCAATTATGGTACCTGCCCCAAAACAGGACAGAATACGGCCTAAAATATCATGGGAAGCCACTGTAATCACTAAAGGAGTTGTGATGACATTAATCGAACCCATTTGAAAAAAGATGAAGCTGGAAATCAGCATTACTCCCAGTAAACCCGGATATGCCATGAGATACTTGAGACCGAAGAACATATCTGCGATGTAAGAACTTTCAGTGGTTTTGTCCTCTATTTTTAGATTAGGAAAAGCAATGACCAACAGGGGCAAAATTCCAATCACAAGGCAAACCAGCTGTAAAAATAACACGCCTTGGACGTGAATCCAGTCGAGAAATACTGCTCCGAGAAGCGGCCCCAAAACTGTCGCCATACCGTTTAAAAAACTCATTAAACCATTGGCTTGACCCCGATGTTGTTTTGACACGAGCAAGCTAATGGAAGCAAACAGGGCTGTGGTTTGAAAAGCGGCACAAGTCGCTTCAAGGGCGTTAAAAACATAGACATGCCAGGGTTCTAGCTGACTATATAGCACGAATAAACCTAGAGCAAAAATCCCTAACGTAGCACACAGATCGCTAATGACCATAATCCAACGGCGGTTCCAGCGGTCTGTTACAATTCCAACCACAGGAGCGAGCAACACGAAGGGAAGGGTGGCAAAAACACTAATCAAAGCAAATTGAATGGCAGATTCTGTGTACTCATAAACCCAAACATTCATGGAAAAGCGGGTTATAGCAGATCCAGTAGCAGCAAAAAGTTGCCCTCCCCAAATAAACAGGAATAATCGCATGTCCTGGATCACTTTGAGAAAGGAGGATTGTTCTGATGAGATATTATTCATCAAAGTTCAAATAGGGATAGGCTGCAATTTCACAGCTAATCAAGCTGTTTCTGTTCTTTGAGTTTGGCTTCAAATCCTTGATTGTAATACTCGTGGGTAAGAATAGGGGGATATTTGGGCTTTTCGTTAGGGGCTAAATAGGATTCGAGACAAGTAATTTCAGCATTTTCATTGGGGGCAGGGAATAACCCAAAGGAGTATCTTTCCCGAGTGGTGTTTCGTGCTGTAGCTAGGGAGACGCGATGCATAGTTCCTGGATATTTATCATTAGTCCAGCGGGACATGATGTTTCCCAATACAATTAACGGAGTATTCTGAATCGGTTGTACGGCAACCCAGTCTCCAGTTTGAGTATAGACTTCTAGCCCACCCACTTCATCCTGAAACAAGAAGCTAAGGCTGCCATAATCAATGTGTTCAGTGTTACGCATCGGCACAGATTCTTGGGTTGGGGCAAGCGGTGGATAGTGGTGTAAAAGCATACTATCATTACGCTGGGAATGAAGATCTTTAAAGTAATTTTGGGGAGCATCCAGGGCGATCGCCAAAGCCAAAAATATGTTATCCATTGTGTCTTGAAAGTTTCCATAGGCTTGGGAAAGAGAGTTACAAAACTCTGGGTGTTCCTCAAAGATTCTGCACTCCTACACTTGGGCTTTGTAAATTCTCTTGAGTTATACTTAGTTTTTCACTGGTAATCTTCCCGTCCGCCCGCTTAACGATATAGCCATGATATGACCCATCTGGGGGAATCAGTAATTGTTCTTTTTCCGATGAGGGCAGAGCAAAAAAATATTTGCATAGGGTAAATACTTGTGCTACTGCTGTGAGGGAAACCGCAGTATTACTTAGATAAAAGCATCCTACATGCTGCATTGCTCGCTCCAGCTTGGCAGCAACTGCTTTCTGGCTACTAGAATCCCCTGTTAGAAAGGGTTGAAAATCGATAACTGGAATCGAATTTGAGGCGTTCGCGGCAGAGCATTCATTTGCTACTAAGTTCATGGTCAGAGGTTCCTTAAGCTTGAGATAGTTTCCATTGGTGTAGGTTCCAAAGGGTATGTTGTCACCCAGAGTGTTTGCTCTGTTGAATGCGATCGCTCTTTATCCTATAGGAATATGCAGAACTTGAACAGCCCGCCTCAGAGTTTTTTCTGCCCTCGTATCATACCGTGTAGTTCTAGCAGGGTCTTTATGTACAGCGAGTTTTTGGAGCGAGTAGGGTCGAAGGGCGTGTTGCCACAACCGCACTCCCTTCCGAACCGTGCGTCGGACCTGGTTGACTTACAAAACTCTGAAATGGCTTACTGGTACGTTGGGATTTTGAACTCTAACTAAGGACGCAAATAATATCACAATTAATGGACAAATAAAAGACAAATTATCAATTCCCACAACACTAACTATTGCCAATCCCTTGACCTCCTAACCAACCCGTTGTCCAAGCACTCTGAAAATTAAATCCCCCGGTAATTCCATCAATATCGAGAATTTCCCCAGCAAAGTAAAGACCTGGACATTGGCGGCTTTCCATAGTCTTGAAATTCACTTCTTTGAGACTAACACCACCACAAGTAACAAACTCTTCCTTAAAAACCCCTTTACCTTGAATCAAATACCTTCCCTGAGTCAGTTCTTGAACTAACTGATGTACGGTTTTTTTGGATAACTCAGCCCAACGGTTTTCTGATCCCACTCCGACACTAGTAACTAAACTCACCCAAAGGCGCTTTGGGATAGGAATGGGACAACTAGTAGTAATGAAGCGTCGAGGTAACTGGGATTTAACATCCAGGAGTAATTTACGCAATCGGTCTGGGTTGTAATCAGGAAGCCAATTCACCAACAAGGGCATTTGATAATGGTGTTCATGCAACACTCTCGCCCCCCAAGCAGAAAGCTTGAGTACCACTGGACCACTTAAACCCCAGTGGGTAATGAGCAATGGTCCGGTTTGTTCCTTCAAAGTTTTACCAGCATCGGGTAATTTGAGACAGACCTGTTTAACACTCACCCCAGCTAAATCCTGTAAACGGGAGTCTGGAATATTAAAGGTGAATAGAGAGGGCACGGGGGTTTCGATGGTATGACCTAAGGCTTTTGCCCAACGGTAGCCTAGGGGATTGCTACCAGTAGCAATCAAAACGCGATCGCATTTTATAGTCTCACCATTCCTCAACCCAATTTCAAATCCTCCTGGGGTCTGGTGTGGGGTGTCAGGAGTCGGGTTTTGGGAAGATTGCCGAGAGATCCACTTAACCGGATTACTGGTGCGAAGCTTCACCCCTGCCCTCTTAGCCACTTGTAAGAGACAATCAACAATAGTTTCCGAACTATCAGTAATGGGAAACATCCTGCCATCTGCTTCAGTTTTCAGCTCAACACCGTGAGCACCAAACCAAGCAATGGTATCCTTCGGTTGAAAACGGGTGTAAGCCCCTCGCAATGCTTTGCTTCCCCTCGGGTAAGCTTGTACCAATTGGGCTGGATCAAAACAAGCATGAGTAACATTACACCGTCCACCACCAGAGATGCGCACTTTTGATAATGGATGGCGTGAGGCTTCTAGCAGAGTGACATTGGTATGGGGATGAGTAGTTGCACAGGTAATTGCCCCAAAAAAACCAGCGGCTCCACCACCAATGACTACGACATTGAGATTTTGTGAATTATCCAACTGGCTGAACTATCAATATATAATTTTTCCAATAGGTTAGGTAGATAAGTTGAGAATTTTAGGGAATCGGGAATCGGGAATCGGGAATCGGGAATCGGGAATCGGGAATTGGGAATCGGGAATCGGGAATTGGGAATCGGGAATCGGGAACAGGGAAAAAATCTTGTTTACCTTATTAATATGAGAACCGATAATTACCCTGTCTTGATGCAGTCGCTCATGGGGGAAACCCCCAAGACCGCGCTGCATCGCTTAATAAAAATCTCCCCATCTCCCCATCTCCCCATCTCCCCATCTCCCCATCTCCCCATACTTCCATCTGTTTACCTTTTGCCTTCAAATCCTAAGATCGTCCTGGCAAATAGTACTTAAAGTCCCTTGAGCCTTTATAGTCAGTGACATTAGCCAATTCTTCTAGAGTTTGGACACCAGGGAGCAATTCGCCATTAATTTGCCAAGTAGGATAGGATTTTATTCCAGCAGCGATACAAGCTTCTGTCTGAGCATTTTTGCCATCACGAGCACACTCTATATAATTTATTTGAGAGAATGCCTGTTTTCCAAACAGTTGCTTCTGCTCATAGCAGTGGGGACACCAGTAAGCTCCGTATTTCTTAGCACCAACCTCAGTCAAATGACGCGCCAGATCAATTTCCGATTGACCAGAGCTTGTGTTAACTTTCCAGCCACCAATGGCTGCGTTTGGCGCACCAGAGGCTGTGGGAATTGGACCACCATTGTCTGCTGATGTAGCCACGGATTCCCCAACATTAGCATAAACGCCTAAGGTACCTACCAAGGTGATCATGCCCACGATCAGACCGATAAAGAAAATTTGACCAATATCTTCCCAACTGCGACCCACAAGGGTTAGGACTAGCAGGCTAATGGCAAATAATGCTGAAGTGATGCAGTATATACAGAGTGCTTGGATCTCAAATGCCAGCAAGTACATCAAGTAGCTACTGAAAACTGTCATAGCTGCTGCACCTGCCAACAGCAGTAACCAAGTCCAATTTTCTAGTTTTGAGCGAAGTCCTTTCTTTGGGTCTCCCTTTACTAACAAGGGAGCCAAGGCAAATGTAGCCATACTGGTGTATGCCAAGAAACCAAACAAGGTTAGTGGCAGACCAAATATACTAGCATAAGGGCTGGAAAGGACATCATTACAGCTAGAAGCATTAGCTGCACCCGCGCTGCAAACTGCAGTACCACCTGTCAGTTTAACCACAGTCAGATAAGCAGTTAACAGGGCACCCACGACAGCGATCGCAGCAATCAGCTGACGGGACCAACGATAAATCCAGGGGGCAGAACGCCTGCGACTTACACTCATAATCTAGATAATGAGGAATAGGGGTTGCTTGAAATTTCTAACTACTACGTTATCAAGTCAAACAACCAATAGACAGAAATCAAGTTAAGATACTGTTGAAAGCCAACCTTCAACCTTGGCCTTTGGCCACGCGTGCGCGTTCAACCTTCAACCTTGGCCTTTGGCCACGCGTGCGCGTTCAACCTTCAAACAATTGGTTTTTGTTCTTGTTTAGCAGACACACTACTGCGTACTGCTTCCACAAATTGACTGACCCGAATCGGGTCAATAGGTTGATCAATTTGTCCACGACGCTTGAGGGAACTAGAGACAATTACCCCATCAGCATATTGCATCAGGGTGGAAATATTTTCCCAATTAGCCCCACTGCCAATAAACACTGGTTTGCCCTTAGCCGCCGCCGAGGCTAACACCAGGTCTTGGGGATTAGTAGGAGTACCGGTTCCCCAGCCAGAGAGAATCACACCATCAGCTAACCCCCGCTCTATGGTTTCTTGTACAGCTATGGTGATATTCGGTGACTCCAAAGGTTGTCCATGTTTGACTAGAACATCAGCAAGAATCTTAACATCACTACCCAGTGCCCGACGGTAGCGCAAGAGTGTATGAGCCTGTCCCTCAATTAACCCTTGGTCTGTTGCCATAATCCCAGTCAGAACATTAACGCGGATAAATTTAGCCCCTACACAAGTAGCAATTGCCAAAGCACTATGAGCATCATTGCGTAAAATGTTGATCCCTATTGGTATAGGAACCAGGTTCATAAGTCGCTCGACTATGATCGTCATGGTACTTACTACTGCTGGATCGACCTGGTTTTTGGTAAATGGGGCGTCGAAAAAATTCTCAACAATCACCCCATCCACTCCACCAGAGCCTAAGGCGGTGACCTCTTGCTCGGCTCGGTCAATGACAGCTTGCAGGCTACCCCCCCAGCGCGGGGAAGTAGGGAGTGGCAGCAAATGCACAACTCCTATGATCGGATTCGGTGTCTGGAAAATTTGCTCTAAGTTCACAATCGTGGGATATTTGGAAGCCCCATCTCATCAGGGAGCGGGGAGGAAAAGCTACAGATAGAGGGAACCAGCGCCCCCTGTAGAAAACTTGGGAATTGAGAGTAGGGTCGGATGCCTTGTCTTGATCCAGTCGCTCATGGGGGAAACCCCCGCATGAAGGCGCTGCATCGCTTTCTGGCATCGGTCTACCACTGGCATTAATGGTAAAGCTATGGTGCTTACCCTTTTGATTACACCTGGGATTTAGTTCTCCCGGTTGCTAAAACCAGTTGCTAAAACCAATTGTATCGGTCAGTGCTATCCCCAAAGCAAGCACCTTAATTCCTGAAGACGATTTCTAGTGGTGGTAGGTTAACAGAGGTGAGCCCTAAAACGACTACATCTGTTTTGAATGCCTACTGATTCTGGCTCAAGGGTAAAGTAGGATTATATATAGTACCAGTAGATTGTACCTTTGTCCTGTCAACTTTCAGCTTTCCGAGCTGCTTGTGGTTAAGAGCCCAGATCAGCACTACTCGATTTAATCCCTGTAGGAGCTCAGCCCCCCGCTCCCCCATAGAGGGAGCTTACCAACACGAGCCCGTTGGAGTCACGATCCCCGCGATTCTCCTTTGGAGACACTACGTGAACCCATGGTTTTCTGTGAGGGATATTTTTAGATTTCCTCATATTTTTTTGAATATTTTAATAAAATTTAATTTAGAATGAGTTTATAGGTTTTCATAGTGAAATCAACATGGAACATCAGTACTAGTAAATTAGGAGAGCAGATATAGGAGTTGAGCACATCACTTACACACTAAGCTCAATCACACCAAGCTCAATCACACCAAGCTTAATCAATGGTGTAAGGTTCTGCTAAAGGTCAGTAGGTTATGTGACTAAGCGGTAGTATAATAAAATAAGATGATTAATGAATGGGCAAAAAGCCAACTGTAGCAATATCTCACTTGGGCTGCGAGAAAAATCGCATTGATACCGAACATATGCTGGGTCTGCTGGTTCAGGCAGGATACCAGGTTGATGCCAATGACGAATTAGCTGACTATGTTATTGTAAATACCTGTAGTTTTATAGAAGAAGCGCGGCGAGAATCAGTCCGCACGTTGGTAGAACTGGCGGAAGCCAATCAAAAAATTGTGATCACGGGCTGTATGGCTCAACACTTCCAAAGCCAACTATTGGAAGAGTTGCCAGAGGCAGTGGCAGTGGTGGGAACCGGGGACTACCATAAAATAGTAGATGTAATCCAAAGAGTAGAAACAGGCGATCGCGTTCAAGAGGTTTCTACTGAACCAACCTACATTGCTGACGAAACAACGCCACGCTACCGAACAACTTCTGAAGGGGTTGCTTACCTGCGGGTGGCAGAAGGGTGTGATTACCGCTGTTCCTTCTGTATCATTCCCCACCTCCGGGGAAAGCAGCGATCGCGTACCATAGAATCCATTGTTGCGGAAGCTGAGCAGTTGGCATGTCAAGGGGTTCAAGAGCTGATTTTAATTTCCCAAATCACCACCAACTATGGTTTAGACATATACGGCGAACCGAAACTGGCAGAACTGTTGAGAGCATTAGGTGAAGTAGACATCCCCTGGATTCGGATCCACTACGCCTATCCCACGGGTTTAACCCCATCCGTAATAAAAGCCATTCACGAAACTCATAATGTTCTTCCTTATCTCGATTTGCCTCTACAGCACTCCCATCCAGAAATCCTCCGCTCCATGAACCGTCCTTGGCAGGGACGAGTAAATGACGCTATAATCACGCAACTAAAAACTGCACTTCCTGATGCAGTGTTGCGAACCACCTTTATTGTCGGGTTTCCCGGCGAGACAGAGCAGCACTTTGAACACTTGCTGGAATTTGTCCAGCATCATGAATTTGACCATGTTGGAGTGTTTACCTTTTCTGCGGAGGAGGGAACAGCAGCATACAAATTGCCTAATCAGTTGCCCCAAGGGGTGATGGATGCCAGACGGGATGCCCTGATGGCAGTTCAACAACCGATTTCCTTGAAAAAAAATCAAAACTGTCTGGGCAAGATAGTTGATGTTCTCATAGAACAAGAAAATCCCTTAACGGGTGAATTAATTGGTCGCAGTGCCAGGTTTGCCCCTGAGGTGGATGGATTGGTCTACGTTCAAGGTGATGCCTCTTTAGGAACCATAGTATCAGTAGAAATTACTGATTGTGATTTCTACGACTTGTATGGTTCTGTAGTACTACCTCCGTAAACAAGCCACAGGCTTTAACTAGGGGCTGGTAACTAGGGGCTGGAATTAAAAACTCCTCCACTAGGGGAAGTAATCTGGTCAATCGTAAACCAGACATGATCCTTGGTCTTTTAGATTATGGAGCTTTTCACAAGGCCTCTAGCCTTATCAAAAGCAGGTGTCTGTCGCCCATAGTAATGGCACACTAAAGCGCACACTAAACGGCAGCGTAAACGGCACACTTAAAAGACCTGCTTAGGGGGTAAAAACTAGCTGAGCGGTGCATCAATTCAGCTTTGAGGGTCAAATTTGGGATGATTTAACCCACCCCAATCAAACGGGCAATACCTAGCTAAGGAGCCACCCTCAACCTGACAAGCGATGCAGCGCGGTCTTGGGGGTTTCCCCCATGAGCGACTGCATCAAGACACTGTGTCTAGGGCATTAACCATTGCGTCTGTAAGACGTGTTCTAGTGGGATGAACCTAATCTCAAGCTTTTAGACACACTAAATAGGTCGCAACAGACCCCAGCTGATGGTGAAGCGCGATGCAGCCCCGACCTGAGGGGGTTTAAGCCAAAGCGCGACTGCCTATGGGACAAGGTGCAACTTAGGAGTTGATGCCTATCAACAGGTGCGACCCGTGGCGAATTTAATTCGCCAAGGTCAAGCGCACCTAACCAAATGGGTGGAAACTAAACCGCTTTCTACTCACTCATGTAATCTCATCATAGGTTTGTCAAGGCAAAAGCCATGGTGAGTCAAACCTGATTGCTCACTGTCTTTATAGCCATGACAGTGTTTCCTCACAGGTTCAACTACTAACTTTCTGACTTACCAGAAAAAAACCACAACTAACCAACAAAAAATCGAAAAATAACTTATGACCGTTTCTTTCCAAAGCCTGGGATTGTCTGAAACTTGTGTAAGCCAACTCGAAAAAATCGGCTTCACTACACCTACTACTATCCAAGCCCAAGCTATTCCTGAACTGCTCAATGGCCATGATGTACTCGGTATGTCTCAAACCGGTACTGGCAAAACAGCAGCGTTTTCCCTACCAATGCTAGATCGCATTGACTTGGACAAGCGAACCGTACAAGCCTTAATTCTAACCCCAACCCGAGAGTTAGCCCAGCAAGTTAACCAAGCGATTCGGGACTTCAGTGACGACCGTCGATTGCATATACTAACCGTCTGCGGTGGTCAGTCCATTGAGCGGCAAATTCGGATGCTCTACAAAGGCGCTCAGATTGTGGTAGGAACTCCCGGACGGGTGATTGACTTGCTAGACCGGGGAGACCTTAAGCTGGAAAACCTGAGCTGGGTGGTACTCGATGAAGCGGATGAAATGTTAAGCATGGGCTTTATCGATGATGTTAAGAAAATCCTGCAACAGACTCCCGAAGAGCGTCAGACTACTTGCTTCTCAGCAACTATGCCCCGGCCAATTCAGGACCTAGTCAGCAAATTCCTGAAATCCCCCGTCACTGTTAAAGTTCAGCAATCGAAAGCAGCACCAGCGCGCATTGAACAGCGAGTTTACATGGTACCCCGTGGCTGCTCCAAAATCAGGGCTCTCCATCCGATTCTGGAACTGGAAGACCCAGAAGCTTCAATCATTTTTGTGCGAACACGAAAAGCTGCTGCTGAACTAACCAACCAATTACAAGCGGCTGGTCACAGTGTGGATGAGTACCACGGTGATTTGAGTCAGAGTCAGCGGGAGCGGTTATTGTATCGGTTCCGGAAAAATCAAGTGCGTTGGGTAGTAGCAACCGATATTGCTGCCCGTGGTCTAGATGTGGATCATCTGACCCATGTGATCAATTTTGACCTACCAGATCAAGTAGAAAGCTATATTCACCGCATTGGTCGTACCGGTCGTGCTGGTAAGACAGGAACAGCAATTACCCTGATTCAACCTTTTGAACGCCGTAAACTCTACCAGATTGAGCGCAAGGTGCGCCAACGGTTGGAAGTTACCCGGATTCCGACCCGCTCACAAATTGAAGCCCGGCGCTTAGAAAGACTGCAGGCAGAGTTACGGGAAGCTTTATCAGGGGAACGGATGGCTTCTTTCTTGCCAGTTGTACGGGAATTGGAAGAAGAATATGATGCTCATGCGATCGCAGCGGCAGCATTGCAATTGTTCTATGACAAAACTCAACCCCCCATTAGTGACGATATCGAAGAACGAATGGTGGAACGTCCCAAACTGCGGCTTAACACAGACAAACGCCATCGGACAGAAAAACCCAGAAAGCCTGTGATTCAGAATCAGTCAAGATAAGATAGACAAAGATGAAGTGTAAAGGATGAAGGCGTATTGGATGAAGTAGCAAAATATACTAGTTGCCTCGTCAAGCAACAACAATCAATGGAAAGGTTGACAAATCATAACCTTCATGCTTCATACTTCATGCTTCATACTTCACACTTCACACTTGATACTTCACCCTTAATACTTCCCTAACCAAACGTGGCTTCAAGTCTGTCTGTTTCTGATTCCTCTACTGTGAGTGGTGGCATTTCTACTTCGCTCAACTGGCCTGGCTTAGTTGAGGCTTACCGTCCTTATTTGCCAGTCACTGACTCCACACCAGTGGTAACCTTACTAGAAGGTAATACTCCTCTAATTCCTGTCCCCACTATTGCCAAAATTATTGGCAGAGGAGTAAAGGTACTGGTGAAATATGACGGTCTCAATCCTACCGGTAGTTTTAAAGACCGGGGCATGACCATGGCGATTTCAAAAGCTAAGGAAGCAGGAGACCAAGCAGTAATCTGTGCTAGTACCGGAAATACCTCGGCATCAGCAGCAGCCTACGCTCGTCGGGGGGGAATGCGGGCATTTGTAATTGTTCCTGATGGTTATGTGGCTCTGGGGAAATTAGCCCAAGCGTTGGTATATGGAGCAACAGTAATCGCCATTAAGGGAAATTTTGATGACTGCTTGAAAATTGTCCAGGAAATGGCATCAAAGTATCCCGTGACCTTGGTCAATTCCCTCAATCCTTATCGCTTAGAAGGTCAAAAGACAGCTGCGTTTGAGATAGTGGACAACTTAGGTGATGCTCCTGATTGGCTGTGCATACCAGTGGGCAATGCTGGCAATATTTGTGCCTACTGGATGGGATTTTGCGAATACCATCAGCAGGGGAAATGCGATCGCTTACCCCAAATGATGGGATTTCAAGCATATGGAGCATCTCCGATTGTCGCTGGCAAAGTCCTAGAGCATCCCGAAACCATTGCAACGGCAATTCGGGTGGGCAACCCGGCTAGCTGGAAAAAAGCGATCGCGGCCCAAGAAGCTAGTAAAGGGGCATTTAATAGCGTTACCGATCAAGAAATTTTAGATGCCTATCGGTTATTGGCATCCCAAGAAGGCATTTTTTGTGAACCAGCGAGCGCTACATCAGTCGCTGGTTTGTTGAAAGTAAAAGACCAGGTACCAACAGGAGCAACCGTGGTTTGTGTACTGACAGGTAATGGTCTCAAAGATCCAGATACTGCAATCGAACACAGCAAAAACCCATTAACAGAAGGGATTGAGCCCACAACTGCTGCTGTGGCAGAGGTGATGGGGTTAAAGCCGAAAGAGGCTTAGCGCCGTCGTACCTCATCCACCACATGATGAATCCCATCTATGATCAACGAAGGCTGATCGAAATACATCAGATGACCACTCTGTTCCGAAATAATGTGCTGACTACTCGAAGATAGAGTAGCAAGTTCAGCCTGGAGTTCTTGCCAGACGGCTCTTTCTTGTCGCATATAATCTGCTGTAAAGCCACGGGGTAACTGATCCACACTGACGGGCTTTGCAGCTGTTAGCACCACTAACGGGCGATCGCCTAAAGATGGGGTTGTTTGAGCCCGGTTTAGGTTTCGATCGAACAGTTGTGCTTCAGCTTCCACAGCAAGGTTCGATTGAGGGGCAAAGGCTTTGAGCTGGGGCAGCATTTCTGGGGGAATCCGTCCAGCGTTGGGATTGGGCAAATGATGCAATAAGCGCAAGACTCCCATAGCGGCCAATTGCCTGTTCAGCCATGACTTGACCGGGGAGGGTTTGAGATTAACTGGGGCAGGAGGAAAACGCTCTTCCTGTTCTGGGTGAGCTGAATCCACCAATACCATGCCTACTACTTCATCAGGGTAAAGCTCTGCAAATACTCTAATATAAATACCACCCATGGATAGCCCTGCTAACACATAGGGCGGCTTGATACCTGCCTGGTCTAAAGCTCTATGTAGGTCTTGAGCAATTTGGTCTGCTGTAGGAGGATGGGGGCTAGGTTCGCTCCACATTATGCCTGGGCGGTCGTAGGCGCAAACCCGCGTAAACTCCGCTACCTGAGGCTGTACTTTGCCCCAACCCAGAGAGCCCATCGTCGTTAGCCCATCCTCTAAGATAACCGTTACATCCCCTTCACCCATGCAATGGAGGTGAAGTTTGCGCCCCCCCACATCTACCAAATTCCCTGGTGGTGGGTATTTAATGGGTAAGTAGATTCTTGACCAACGCTCATAGAGGAAAAGCCCTAGCAGTAGGATGCTCACTGCCAGCAGAACACCTAGGAAAATCCATTTAAGCCGAAATATCATCGTATTAAACTGACCACGGAAACAGCAACTCTATCCCTGATTGGGATACTCTTCTAACACTACCGATGATACCGACTTTAGTAGGACTTATATGGCCTATATGGCTTCTAGCTCTGCTAGTAGAATTATTCTAATATAATATTTTTAGGATATTATTGCTAGTATAACTTTTGCGATCGCAAACAGAGATAATCATGTGTTATGGTTTGCTGCGAATCGGGTGACGATTTACTCTAGCTTGATTACATTTCATTTTCAAACACTATCGCCATCAAATTCCTTATGCAACTAGAAGAGTATTTCAACTTTTTGGCTCCTGATGACATTCGGATTAAAGGTCATCGGATTGGGATTGAAACTGTGTTGTACGAGTATCTATTTAAGCGATGCAGCGCCTTCATGCGGGGGTTTCCCCCACTCGCGCTTTGCATGGCTGACAAGGACGCACTGCTGAAGAAATTGCCAAAATCTACTCAACTCTGACCTTGGAAGAGGTCTATGGTTATTCAAAACTTTGAATTTTTGAATTTAAGTAGGAACGGAGACCATAAACTCCCGCCACACCTAAAAGCTCTAGGTTGTACGCCGCATTGTGGTCAGCATGGGCAAGGTAGCCACAATGGACACACTTAAACCTTTCACCTTTTCGGTTTCGTCTGTCCCATCTGTTGCAGCTCGAACAGAACTGCGAAGTCTTAAAGGGGTCTTTCACCACTAGCTGAATCCCCTCCTCCTCACACTTTCTCTCCAACCACTGCACCAAAGTACGATAAAGCCAATGGGACAACCGCCTGTTAAACACCCGGGAGAACGTCCCCCGTTTACCGTGTTTAACCTTCTTCAAGTCCTCAATACTGAGAACTTTTATAGAAGACCAATCAACATTTTTCAGGGTCTGACCCAACATCGATTTAATTTCGGCGTGGGTATGTTTTTGACGCTTTTTAAACTCCTGAATCCGTTGATAAATACTTTGTCCAACTACCTGTGAGTCACTGAAGACGACGCCGTTTTTGTAGTTAGAATCCATCCCAACTACCTGACCTGATGTTTTCAAGGGAGGTCGAACTTTCTCAAAGATAAAATCAATCCATACTCGCCCTTTCTTCAATCCCATGCGGATAGTTTTAGATATTTGCCATCCCTGAGCTAACCGTTGATTGATTACTGAGGTGGACTTGAGCGGGATAACTAACTTGGGCGCACCAGAACCCATCAGTTTGACGCACCAATCAAAGCCCTTTTTTTTAAAGGGTTCAATGGTGACGAAGTGGTAAAACAAGGTGACGGTATGCCATCTGAGTTGCGGTTTACGCTTTTTGTTCTTTTTTCGTTGAGAACTCACGCATTCGCTAGCTTGTTTGGCAAGGGCTTGTCCCAAGCGGGTCGTGATGCCAAATCGCTCTCTTGCCCTGTGGACAGTGGGTAAGTCACCTAGCTTCCCGGAAAAGTCTTTTCGCTGCCAAAACAGGTCAACAAAGTACTGCATGACATCATGGCATTGAAACAAGAATTGACGCACAATCTCGGATTTTCCCACATTCAAGTCATTCAGGTAAACTCTGGCTGTGCGCTTCATCAAGTTCTTGTTTTTTCTTGATGCCATTATTCCGTCTCCTCTAATGTCTTAATCGCTGCAAGCGTTTTTTTCCGTCCCCGATTTTGCCGGTATAGTCGAGCGGCAAATGATGTGAGAATAGCCACTAAATCTTCCATCAAGTCGTTCGTGCAGTTATCGGCTCAGTTGATCACTTCTATCCAAAAGGGAGCCAAGGACTCAAACCATCTAAAACCAAATCGAGTCAGTCTATCTTTATTTTCTACCAGTAATACATCAAACTCTTCTGACGCAGCGAATAACTTGTGCAGTTTTTTCCGGTTGTCGTTTAACCCAGAAGCAAATTCTTTGGTTATTGATACAATTCGATATCCTTTGGCCGTGGCATACCGAGTCAATCCATCAATTTGTGACTCCATCGCTGCCTTATTTTCCGAGGATGACTCTCGTGCGTATATCCAAGTGCGAGTATCTGATAACTTAGTTTTATCTCCCGCCTGTTGGGAAACCCACCAAGCGGGAATGTACACCCGACCCGTTTCCTCTTTGATGTAGGTAATTTGGTTCTTGTACACCTTGCGCCTCAGAGTCCAAGGGTTTACCCCCAGAATCTTAGCCGCTTCAGTTATCTTATGCCGTCTTTGTTCTGCCATACATAAAAGTATAGCAAAGAAAGTCAAAATTTTTGATAATTACTTATCATGCCCGTACATTTAACTGACCACATTTCCCAAAGTCATCATGTCCCAGGAATTTTTATCTTAAACTCCAATTTGAGCATTGGTCAAAATACTGACCACATTGCCCAAAGTCATCATGTCCCAGGAATTTTTATCTTAAACTCCAATTTGAGCATTGGTCAAAATATTGAAGAGTTAATTATAATTGGACAATGTTCTTATGAGCAGGAATATCAAGACCAAATTATTCACCTGCCGATAACTTGAATTAATTAATTATTCTGAGCACAAGTCTCAATAATACATTGCTCATTGTTCGTCTTAGAATCTTCATCCTCAAGCTTGAGGGGGTAAGGAAATAGGCTAAAACAAATACTATATAAGCGACCTAGCTTTTAGACCTTGTTGATTATACAATAGTAGTCTTGATGCAGTTGCTCATGAGGGTCGCCCCATAAGCAAGCTACCTCCCTACTCCCTACTCCCTACTCCCTACTCCCTACTCCCTATAACCCAGGACTAAAGGCCCTGATCTAATTGAGAGCTACTATATGAAGTCGGATAATCTAAAAGTCTAGTTCTCTCAAACCCAATTGGCAGTCGATTTAATCGACTTAATTCCTTATCAATGTGATTAATAAAGTACTTCATTTCTATAGGATTGCCATCGATATCTTGACCTGTCACCAAGTAGCTACTTACCTCATTCTTTAGAGATGCATAGTTCAGGTATAACTGTTTGTTATTAACAATACTGTCCTCATACCGGAATAATCCAGGAAGATTTCCAAACAGAATAGCTGATGCTGAAACCACTACGAAGATATTAATCACATAAGGGTGAGTACTATTCCAACCTGAACGAATAATAAAGAGTAAACAAATTCCTGCTACAATTGCTGTACCATAAGTCATTAACTTAGACATATAGTAATTGTTGTAGAAGAATGTCATCATTTTAAAATGTCTTTGGTCTCGCGCTTGAATTTCTTGAATTTGGGCACCAATTCTTTCTTGTTCAAGGGGAGCAGCATCAGGGATGGTTTCAGTATACGCAACTGTTTCTGTTGGAGGTAACAACCACTTTTGAGTTTGATAGTTACCTAAGGAATACAGAAAGATGACTCCTACAGTAATCAGTAAAACCAATACAGACGTTATGGCGATATGTCCAATCAGTGGCTTCGACCAAAATTTTGGCTGAGTTAAGCCTATTGGCTTAGTTTCCTGATTGTCCGTTTTCACAACGGTTTCAATGGTTTCATGATTATTAGTTGTTGTAGAATTTCCTTTATCGATGTCGATAGGTGAAGTTTTATTAAACTCTAACATTAGCTTGACCTCCAAGGGGCGGACATATGGTTTTTTATTGGGATTCGGTTTTTGATTCGGATATGGATTTAGTACCATCAACTTTAAAAGGGTATTCAATAAGTATTAAGTTGTCAATTGAAGGCAAAAGCAAAATGGTAATTAGCAATTAACAATTAATAATTAACTAATAATTAATCATTAATCACTAAGGTAGAGGAAGCCGACCTGCCAAATTCTTCTGGGGCATAGTTGAGGTGTGCTTGGGCAGGGGGCCATAAATAGGTTCCTGGTGTAACTGAGCGCACTAGATAATGCAAATTATAGACACCAGCTTCTAATCGATCGGCATAAGCGACAATGCGATCGCGATGGATTTTCTGATAATCGATTTGCCAGCTATCCTGTTGAGCTTGGAAGTAAGGGGTAGCAGTTTGGAAACTAGTATCAACTGCTTCTAAGCCAGCTGGTAAGAGATCTTCGATCACCACATGATCCACTGGATGATCGGTAATCACCTCAACGCCAATATCAAAAACTTGTCCTGCTGGTACTGTTAATGGGTCTTTGAGAGCATACAGTCCAATCTTTCGCAACACCTTTTCCTGATTAGCCGGACGTATGGTCTTGTTTACTCGTAATCCATTAAACCGACCGGGTTGATTCCCTTGTAAGCGATAACGATAGCTGGTTAAGTAGTGTAGAGTCCCTGAACCAGATTTTTTGAGAATCAGGTCATGGCGACCTCGGGGTAAATTATCCATGGTAACCTGAATCGATTGACTAGGTTTCTGATACCCCTGGAACTGGGCTGAGCCAAGTTTTTTCCCTGCTAGTTGCACCGTTGCGCCAAAGCTGGGGGGTGTAGGCTGTAATCGACTATAGTCTACTAAGGCACTCAAGGCTTGGGCATTATCGTAGCTAGTTTGCCAAGTGCCGTCTCGCCGTAACTCTAATAACCCTTGTAATAGTTTACTGCGAACCTCGGCTGAGCTCTTTTGGGCAATAAATAAACGCAAGGCTTGAGCTTGTGCAGTAGTAGAAGAATCCAGCCAACGCCAGCTTTGGGGTAAGTTGATCCGAGCTGAACGCCCAGTTTGATAGATGCTTTCCTGAAACTGATTGACTAGAGTTTGGGCTTGGCTCCGCCACTGAGGAAACTGTAATAAGTAACGCGCTAATTTAATCTGAGTGACCCGGTCGAAGTTACTGCTCTGTTCATAAAGGTATCCTAGGAAGTCACTGCGGGTCTGACCAAGTTCTGCTAACCCCATCAGTGCTTCTAATCGCACCTTACTCTTACACACTACGCTCTTGCAATAATCATATTGACCAGGATTTGCCAATATTTTCTGCAAGTAGTTCTGGAGACGGCTCACCATCCCAGCATCTACTGATAATCCTGCTGCTTTAGCCCGAGCTAGAGCAGTAGCAGCATAGGGAGACACGAAGGGGTCTGAGGATTTTTGTCCGGGCCATCTGGCAAAGCCACCATCTGGTCGCTGGAGTTTCTGTAACTGTTTGATAGCGTCAGTGCCTTGTTGGCTAGGGTTAAACTCAGCAAAGGTCTGACCATATTGTTTGCCGAGTATTTCCAAATTGGATGCGATCGCTAATTTACTTGCTACCGGTTCTAAGAAGGGTAAGTCTTCGTTATCCAAGACTTGCTTAGCCGGAGCAGTAATCTCAGGAATCAGAGTGCTAGCCAGGGAAATCTCTAACCCTCCGCTGTCAGGTACCACGTTACTAGCTATATTCACTGGGATTTTTACTTGAGTCCTAGTTACTCCCGATTCCACCACTTGCTCAGTAATGTCAACCGGTTTAACAGCTAAAGGTACTTCAAACCCATCCTGATTACCATTGAGCTTAGTCGTAAACTTGACTTTAGCTTTATCCAAGTTATTGGCTACCATCGGAAAACGATAACCACTGGTTCCGGTCTTGGCTGAGGTTTTTTGATTCAGCGTAGGCCCTTTACCATCATCAAACTGAACGGCACCGGTCAGTTGTCCATTAATCTGTAAATCTCCCGTTTGCCCAGTATTATTAATTAGCGATATACCAGCTTTAAAGCGATCGCCTGGACGAGCAAATTGAGGTAATACTGGATTAGCCATCAGCCGCTTGGTGGTGATAAAGGTAGCCTGGCCATTACCAAAGTGTAGGTTGCCATCTGTTGCTACTGCCATCACCCGCCAAGTGGTTAAGTTATCTGGTAGTTTAAAGGTTACCCTGGCTTTACCATTGGCATCTGTTACTAGAGAACCATTGTAGTAGGCTAAGGGTTTGAATTCCGTGCGAATCCGAGTACTAGCTGCCCCAGAAGACTTTCCTCCACCATAGCCCCAGCCTTTTTCCATCATTCGCATCGCTAGCTTTTCTAGCACCACCTTAGGACGGTTATCACTGAAGCGAGTGGAAATATCTTGCTGAGCATACACGGTCTCTACTAAATCCGGTACTTGGTAGCCACTCAGTTGCAAGATAGCTTCATTGACAACCATCACCGTAAACTGTCCCTTTACCGGTTTACCCTTAGAATTTTGCAATGCTAATTCCACGGTTTGCTTAGCACCAGGTTCAATGGACTTAGACTGCAATGTCTCTGTTACCTTGAGATAGTTATCATCCAAGCTGGTATTAAAGGGAGCAAAACCAATCCGCACCAGATTTTCTACACTCCCCGGCTCCACTTGGGATAGGGGTTTACCTTGGCGCACTACTACTGCTTCTACTGCGGCATTAGGTACCATCTCCGGAGTCACTTTGAACTTAATCTCTGGGGCACCCCCTTTAATTTTGACTACTTTGCGATAGAGGGTATTGTTGCGAACTACTGAAAAATACAATTCCCCTTCGGCATAGGGAGATTGAATCAAGGCTGTGGCTGTTTCCCCAGGCTTATAGCTATCTTTGTCTAGTTTGATATCCAGGCGAGAGTTATCATAGCGAGACCCCCAGTACACTGCGTTTCCACCGGTTGCCCAAATTTGTAAGTCTGTTGCTGCTAAGTCATTTTTAGCCTTAGCAAAATTAGCGCGAATTCGATAAGAACCGGATGAGGGGGGAGTGAGCTTAATGGATTTGGGACTACTACCGGAACGGACAGTTACCTCTTTCACGGTTTTGTATTCTACCTGATTCTTTTCTCGCTGACTCCCTGCCAAGACCTGGGTGACACTGCTGTATTTGATCTCTTGCAGTTCCAGGCGCACTGATTGTCCTTTGACCACTTTACCGGTGGGGTCAGTAACAATCACGTCTACAGGGAATGGTTTTCCGGCATCCGCCACCCAATCCCCTTTTAATCCAATTAGTTTATCGCTAGGTAAAGCTGTAAATGTTTTAGAATCGGATACCGACAGATTCGATACATCGGTAACTTGGGCATCTACCCGGTAAGTCATGGGATAGGGCAGGTCTTTCGTCACCGGAATAGTTAGACTACTTTCCCCAGACTCACTTAAGGTTTGATTAGTTTGCAGGACATCACTGGTAACTTGCGGTCTTTCCTGTGGCCAAAACCACTGCTGACCAAAGGAAAACTCTTCCCATCCTTCTGGAGTAAAGTAGACGGGGGTTCGAGTGACGTAATAAGCCACCTTGCCCCCATCTACATTTGAACCAAACCAATAATTTCCTTGGACATTAGCGTCCACCTTCTCGCCCATGTTAGCAAATTTTTGAGCAAGGGTAAGATCAACTTTAAAATTAGGAGGATTAAACTCAGCTACTCGGAAACCACCTGAGATTTCTCTGCCATTGCTTCCCCTGGCCTGAACGGTATAGAAACCTAGGGGTTGATTCTCTTTCAGGGGTAATTCTAGGGAGAAGGTACCAAATTCATTAGTTTTCTTAGTGCCTAAGTCTGTCTTCTTACCATTGGGTTCTACCAGCGTGACCTGATAAGATGCATTTTTGTCTTGGGTGAGGTTATCTTTTTCCAGATAATAGGCTGCTGCGGTGAACCAAGCCTTTTCTCCTGGTTGGTAAAGCTGTCTGTCTGAGAAAATAGTCCCTCGGGATTTGGGTTTACCATTGTCCCAGTCTGAATAAATCCCGTAGCCATAATACCCACTATATTCAGTGGTTCGAGTAAATGCCCAATCTTTGCCTTCTTTAGCTATTACCAGTAATTGCGGACCTTTAGTGAAGCGCGTTGCCCCATTCATACATTGCCGTAGAGCCTGGCTGTTTAGGGCGATGGTGCCAGTTCTGTCAGTTTTTGCGATCGCACAGGGTTTTGGTGACCCTCGATAGGAAGCATTCAGCTCAGACTTATATATCTCTACCGTTGCTGCTGCTGGTGAGCCATTGGACAGATGATTCACTTGCACCAAACCGGAATCAGGAAACCATTGCGCAAACACTCCCAAATTGGTCAGCTGCACCATGCCATAATACTTTGGTTCCCACCACTTTTGATTTCCATTCCCATCTTGATAGCGATAGGTTTTGGCTTGCACTCCATAGGCCAACATTCCCGTTGGACCTCCCAGTCGTTTCCTCAGGGAAACCGCGATATTATTGGTTTTATTTTTCTTCCCCGATACCCGGAAACGCTCCCATTGACTTGGGTTCGGTAATAAATCATTGCTCTTGCCACTGGGATAAGCGGAATCTTTATAGACCAAGTCAGTAGGTTGAACGATGCGATAAGCCGCTTTATACTCTGGTTGCGGTAAATTGACCGTAGAAATATTCAACTGTAGGGACTCGGAATTGCGTTTTAGGGTAGAGGGAAAGATATGCAAATCCGAGGGAGCCCATATATCCCCTGCTAAATCCCCTGTTTCGTACTTAAAGGTTACAGGTTCACCCAAGGTTTGCCCAAATTGGTCAGTGAGATTAGCACCGAGAGTAACAGTATAGGTAGTTTCTGCTTCTAATGCCCAAGGATTAAGGTTAACGAATCGATTGCCATCATAAGCTTGCACCAATTTGGGAGCTTCCTTGGGAGCAGGCTCAACCGTAATATGCTCCATGGCAGAAGAGGCCAACAAACCATTATTAAATTCCAACCGAGCTGCGCCTTTTACAAACCGTCCATAAGCGCCTCCCGCCTCTGGCTGTCCGTAAAAGGTGGTTTCCTGATAGGTCAAGGGGTCAAAGGTTTTGACTTGACTAACGAAAGCGGTTTCGGTAGGGATATTGCCGCGAGCGGGACGCACACCAGGGGCAAAGGCTAATTTGTAATCGGTAGCTTTAGTTAGGGGTTGCTTAGGGGTGATCGTATAAATCCATGGCCGCAACGAAGGGTTAAATTCCTGAGCGGGTTGCCTATACTCTGAGGAAACATCTGCTTGTTCCTTAAGGGCTACATCTAGCTTGACACTCTGAGTCTGACCTTTCGGTGTCATGGTCAAGTGCTCGTTTACTGAAGCCAGATCCAATTGAGTATTGGAGGTAAACTGTAACTTAGGCTCCAGAGCAATCGGTTCTGGTTCCGCTTCTGGATTCCTCTGAGTTGCTGGCAAATTGGTTAACTGGATCGGGGCAGTATTGAAAGTCCAGGCTAAGTCTTGTTCTAGACTATGATTGTTTAGGTCAGCTAATCCTGCTTTGAGGGTAACTTGGACACGAGCGGCTAGAGGCAGAGCTTGGTCAGCTTGGAATCCTACCATCCGTGGGGTTAAGAAACGAAATTGCCCAGGGATAGGGGGTATGATTTCAAATTTCTGTAATATTTCCCGCTGATTTGGACTTCCTAAGCGTTCAACGGGAATCAGGGGGTCTTTGAAGCGAATCCGAATCTGGGAAAGGGGCTCAGCCATGCCGATGGGACTAATTTGCTCAATCCACTCTGGGATTTGAGGCATCGGTAGGGGAGCAACTGCTGGTAAGGGTTGAAACCCTGACGTTAGTTTAGCGCTATCACAGCTTATTATACCTAGGATCAGAGATAATCCCAGTAATAACCCTATGGCTGTTTTAATTACCCTACCCACCATGGCGTGCCTAGATTTTCCTCTTGGAGCTTCCATTTTCGATTAAAGCTCAGATTTTTGAATTTGGCAGGATTGTGCGAAGTTTCCGTGACATACTCCCAACGCTAATTACTTCGCTATAGCTACGTAATATAGCGTGTGCTTCTCAACTTGCATCGAGAACTTGGTGCTTCATTGGGAATCCTACGATTCTTCCTCCACACCCAGCTTGACCGCTAGACCTTCAACGGCTGCCATACCTCTATTTACGATGATTTTCCCACTAGCCACATCGCGAGGCATGACGATATGACATTCTGGACAACTATGTATTCTGACACTCAAGTCTTTAGGCACATCAGCCCCACATTCAGGACAAAGTTGACTACTGCCTTTAGCATCAACTTTTTGATAGTAAGTCCCAGTCTTGCGACAAACCCAATCCAAGATATTCAAGAATTGACCAGGCGCACTATCCAAGACGTGCTTGGCAAGCATACCTTTGCTCAATCCCAAAATGTTCAAATCTTCAGCAAAGATCATTCCTGCCTGACGGCAAAGATGATGGCTAACTTTGTAGTGAAAATCTTTTCGCTGATTACCAATCTTTTCGTGCAGCAAAGATATTTTGTGTGTCAAAGCTTGATAAGATTTACTTCCTTTTTGTTTCTTACTCAATCTGCGTTGCAGCCATTTAAGCTTGCTTTGAGACTGAATGTAGAACCGAGGATTATCAATCAATTCACCTTGGCTGGTAGCGACAAAACTGGAAATCCCCCAATCAATACCCAAGGGGTGACCATGAGGCATCGGATCGGGGATAGATATGTCAGAGTGCAAAATCAGTTGAGCATACCACCCCGAAGCTTTCATCAGGACTCGAACCTGCTTGATAACAAATCCTTTTGGAATAGCTCGATGCAGAACAATCGGCATCTTACCAATCTTAGGTAGTTTGATTTGCCACCCAATAATCGGATTCGATTTGAACTGAGGGAATACAAACGAACGATAACGTCCAACCTTCTTGAAGCGTGGAAACCCAAACTGTCTCTGTTGTCTGATCTTAAATGCTCTATCAAGTCTCTTGAGAGCATCTTGAAGGACTTGAGAATGTACAGCCTGAAATTCACGAATGCTTTTCTTGGCGACTGTCAGTGCGTTCTGTTGTTTGTAGTAGTCAGGATATGGTTCTTCAGCAGAGATAATATATTCCTGTCTGAGACTACAAGCGTCAACTCTACACTTACGGCTATTGATCCAGTCTTTTCGTTGTCGCAGTGCGTAATTATAAACACGCCGACATTGTTCGAGCCAATCAAGCATCTTTGCTTCTTGGTCGATATCTGGATGAATGCGATATGTGTAAGTCATGCTTTCCATAGAAATAGTCTAACAAATATTGCCGTCTTGTTAGACTATTTATCCGATTGCCAATTAGGGTGCATCTCAATGCATGCAATTAGACAAAAATTCTAATAAAATTCCCACACTGCCTAGACTACCCACCCTCCATAAAATCCCCAGGCTTCCGACACTTCCGGCACTTCCCTTGTTTTTTACAAAGATGAGATGCACCCGCCAATTATCACCCCATCGAGGGGTTCAATTGGCTTGGGTTGTCAATGTATCCCAACGCAAAATCAAAGATTTCGCGCGCGGGCTTATAGCCCCCCAAACCCCCCGTTAACTCGTCGGGGTAGTGCTGGTGTAGTAAGTTAGGGCTTGTTGGTGGGGTGCCTCCGGATCACATTAAGTCACTGTGAAACTCCCGAAAACCCAAAATACAATCACTTTGTTTACGGCAGTGACTCACAAGCGATACCATCTTTATCACGGTCTAGCCGGTGGGGGTCGCCGGGAAAGCCATCAAGCACCTGTTGGGCTTCAGCTTGAGTACTGAAATCTGAACAATTGCAATCTGAATTCACGCAATCGGGAAATTCAGGTTGTGGAGCAGAAGGCGGCTTAGATGTTGTTTTACTAACTATCTTGGCAAAACGAACCTCAGATAAGCCAATCAGACTTGCCGGTCCATAGTTGGAGAGAACATCGATTCTGGCAAACTGAGCTTTCACATCAGGAAAAGAGAAGATAGTAGCGGGAATCTTGGTTGCAGGTCCTTTAGGCAGAGTTAGGGTTGAAGATTCAAAAACTGGATCACAAAAATCTGCGTTGTTAGAAAGAACTAAGAGAAAATCTTTGATACCCCGATTAGTTGCCGTTGTATTGAAAGCATTGTAATTCCATAGGGCTAGTGTATTCAATACGACTGGGCTGCCAAAGTCAAAGTCAAAGTTGACATCAGCTGCCGTTGCACCATTTTTTAGACTAGCTGAGAGAAAGTTAGCTGGATTTCCTCCAGCTACGTGGATTTTATCCAGTTCCGTGCCGCTACCAGTCAGTCCATTTCCATTGAAAATGTTAACTACAGCTCCATAATTAGGTGTGAACAAGCCTTTATTTACGTTAACAAAAGCAGTTGGATGTAGGATTTCAACCTCAGAACCAGGGATGGAGAGGTTAGGCTCTGTTTGGGCTAGGGCTATATCGGGGTAACTAGTCAGTGATGCTGCCGATAGTAGCATCAACAGAACTGTCATCAAAAAAGATTGAAAGCTTCTCAGTAAATTTTTTTTCACTATTCTATGATTGAGATTACTTTCAATACTTTACGTGAATTTGTCCAATTTATCAACCCAATTATATACTACAAATGAAGTATATAAATACCACCTAATCCGTCATAAAATTACATATTTTTTTTATAAATAATCATTGTTTCCTTCTTGAATTTGTGGTAGTTGTCTGATTTATCGGGATTGAACTAGAGGGGAAAAGTAAAGTTGCCAGCAAATATCCCCTCTTTTACAGGTTTTTTATTGGTTAAGTCCCGATAGTCCCAAACTAATCAATTCCCAAACTAATCGATTCCCAAAAAACCATCAATCCCTCTCCCTATCCCTCACATCCGTTAAGCCATCCGTTGCCAACAACACCTTACTTCAAGTGTTGGGAATAATCTTCAGAAGATTCAGGGTTCAACTCCCAGCGGAGGTGGTCGCGAACCTCTAACTTGTCTCGAGTTTGCACAGCTTCACCATCAACTGAAGAAATTCCCATGGACTCCAGCAAGTCTTCAGTTACATTTTGGTCAGGAGTGGGCGTTTCTCCTCCAACTGCTTCTTCACCCACTACTTCAGCCTGATACCAATTATCGTAAATATCGCCACCGGTGACATTGCCACCGGATAGTTTGCTAGTTCTCAATTTCTCCAAGGTGCGTCCCATCCCAGTGTCACGGTCAACTACACCCTCAAAAATCCGGTCAGGGTCTTCTATTCCAGTCAGGTCTGCTAACAAGACTTCTTCTGTATTACGGTTGTCAGTATACCCTTCCTCTCGTTTCAGAATTTCATAAGAGTTGACTACATCGTTGTTCTTGTAATCTTTCATGCTTGTTACTCCTGATTAGTGTCATTGCTTGATTCATAACTAGTCTCCTTCTACTTAAATTGTACTGCTAAAATAATTAAAATTAACAAGCACTCTCCCCATCACCATCACTACCATTACCCCATTATTATAAGGAATATAACGCTATGCTATCAGTTAGCAACACTATTAAACATTACTCAATAAATTGTAAACTTATCGCTGCTTACGCCTTAGCTACAAGGGTGCATCTCATATTTGTAAAAAAGAAGAGAAATGGCGTAGGGTGCGTTAGGGAGGGGCTAGCCCTGATTTTCCAAATCTTTCCCAGTGTTGAGACAGCCCGTCCCGTAACGCACCACCGGATCAAACCGTAAAAATGAGATGCACCCTACCTACAATCGTAGCAACCTAGAAATCATGGCTCCTTACCCTGAACATGAACTTTATAAAAAAGTGATGGGTCGCTTTGTTGAAACCCTAGCTGAAGAATTTAAAATTAGGATTTATCCTTTAGGTTCACCTACCTTTAGACTAATTACCAGTTATGTAAGTTATGCGATCGCTCTTTTTTAATACAGATAAATGATCAGACGAATTACCAGTTATGTAGATTATGCGATCGCTCTTTTTTAAGACACATAACTGGTAATTTGTCAAGAACTAATTTCAGAGGGTTCACCTGGAAATTTCTAAAAAATTGCTCCTCTTTTAATTAGCTTAAGCTTAGTGGATTCATCAATTCCTACAATATATGCGAATCGGGCATTCTTGACTTTAGCATCACTGAGGTTGGCACTACTGAGATCGGCACCACTGAGGTTGGCACTACTGAGATCGGTACCTATAAGGTTAGCACGATACAAGTAGGCACCACCAAGGTTAGCGCCACTGAGGTTTGCAGCACTAAAATTGGTACCAGACACCCTGACAGGACACAAGTGGGCAAGACTCAGGTTGGCACCACTAAGGTTGGCACCACTGAGGTTGGCACTATACAGAGAGGCATCCCTGAGGTTGGCACCACTGAGGTTGGCACTATACAGAGAGGCAGCCCTGAGGTTGGCACCACTGAGGTTGGCACCACTCAGCTCAGTACCCCTAAGATTGCTATAAATCAGCTTGCCATTACTGAGGTTGGCACCACTAAGGTTGGCACCACTGAGGTTGGCACTATACAGAGAGGCACCACTGAGGTTGGCACCACTCAGCTCAGTACCCCTGAGGTTCGCACTACTGAGATTGGCATTACTGAGGTTGGCATTACTGAGGTTCGCACCACTGAAGTTGGCATTACTGAAGTCGGTACCACTGAGGTCGGCACCACTAAGATTGGCACCACTAAGATTGGCACTACTGAAGTTGGCATTGGTGAGGTTAGCATTACCGAGGTTGCCACCAATCAGGTTAACACCACTGAGGTCAGCACGAATCAAGTTAGCACGAATCAAGTTAGCACGAATCAGGTTAGCACTACTGAAGTCCGCACGACTAAGGTCAGCATCATTGAAGTCCGCACCACTCAAGTCTGCACCACTCAGGTCTGCACCCCTCAAGTCCGCATCACATAGGTTAGCACCACTGAGCTTCGTATCACTGAGGTCCGTATCACTGAGGTTCGCACCCCTCAAATCTCGACCCACAGCTCCACCCCTGGCAATCTCTTGCACTAGACACCATTTATGATCAAGCTTGCTATTGTCTTCATCATCTAACCTTTCGTTAAAAATTTGAATCTCTTTAATAGGAAAACCGCTTAATTCTTTTAGGTCTTCTGATTTTATCCGAGCTTCAAGCCGTTCGATAGCTTCTTGAGACCCCTCTAGGATTAAGCTGCTTGGTTTAATATTAATAATGTTGATCGTGTATCCTGAAGATTCTTGTAAAATAGATTCAATCAGTTTTGAAGGTTGAACTGAATTTATATCTCCTTCTAAAACCAGAACAGCTTTAATTGTTTCACTTTGTCTCTGGATTACAGTCTCTTGGTGCGTCAGGGGTTGACTTGGCTCTACACCCTGCACCAGCTCTGAGCTACTGCCATCATTTTTGTTTAGCTGTTCTGATGAGTTTTCTTCTGCTATTCCCGCAATTTCTTTCCAATCTAGATTCAATCCCTCGCATATCCGTTTAAATAAGTCAAGCTGAATGGGCTCTGATTTAAAAAACTTGCTCACTGTATAGCGACTTATTCCTTGTGACTTGGGAAAGTTACTTTTTAACTCAAACCCTAGCTTATCTAAAGCCTTTTTCGCTGTTTCGACACCTTTTGAAGAGGCGGCGATAGTTAGTTTTTTATTTTTATTACCCTGGCTAAACTCTGTCATGGTCTTGCTGATTTAGCATAACTATAGCATTTTAATTTGAGATGTAAATATAAGATTGATGGGAACAGGGAACAGGGAACAGGGAACAGGGAATAGGGAATAGGGAATAGGGAATAGGGAATAGGGAATAGGGAATAGGGAATAGGGAATAGGGAATAGGGAATAGGGAATAGGGAATAGGGAATAGGGAATAGGGAATAGGGAATA
>NZ_JAAHIG010000280.1:0-11866 GCF_010692305.1 Moorena sp. SIO4G3
CCCCCCTTAAAAAAGGGGGGAATTAGATTCAAAAGTCCCCCTTATTAAGGGGGATTTAGGGGGATCTGAATCAGGGATGAACAAAACTTACATGCATATCTGATGTTGAAGGTCACTCGCAGTTGGGAAATTAATTGGGTCGCGAGTAGGGAATGTCCTCCTAATTCAAAGAAGTTGTCATGTATTCCGACATCTTGCACTCCTAGAACCAGAGCGAAGATGTTGGCGATTATTTCTTCGGTTGGGGTGCGTGGCGCTACGTATTCCTCAACTCTGCTGATTTCTCCTTCTGGTGCGGGTAGGGCAAAACGGTCTACTTTGCCATTTGGTGTTAAGGGGAGGGTTTCTAGGGTTATGAAGGCACTGGGCACCATGTAGTCTGGTAGTTTCTGTTTGAGGAATTCTCGTAGTTGATTGGTGGTTAGTGATTCGGACTGACTGACATAATAGGCGACTAGACGTTTGTTCCCAGGACTATCTTCTCTGACAATTACTGTGGTTTGTTGGATGTGGGGATGGGTGGACAGGACTGCTTCGATTTCCCCTAGTTCGATGCGGAAACCCCTGATTTTAACTTGGTTGTCGATGCGACCGATAAATTCGATGTTACCGTCTGGTAGATATCGGGCCAGGTCTGATGTTTTGTAGAGTCGTTCTGTGTTGGAATGACAGAAGGGGTTTTGGATAAATTTTTGTTTGGTTAGTTCCCGGCGGTTGAGGTATCCTCGGGCTAGTCCATCACCTCCTAGGTATAATTCTCCAGGTACTCCTATCGGTACTGGTTGGAGGTGTTTGTCTAGGATATAGATTTGGGTGTTGGCTATGGGGCGACCGATGGGTGGAAGTGATGACCAATTACTGGGAAAACCATTTAATGTAAAAGCACTGACCACATGAGTTTCTGTTGGTCCGTACTGATTTTCTAGACGGCAATTAGACAGTTTTTCAAAAAATTTAGCTAGGGTGGGAGTAATTTGCAACTGTTCTCCTGCCGTAATCAATTCACACAGTGTAGAGGGCAAACATTCAGGAGTAGTCAAAGCACTAGTCGCTAAGTGTTCTAGAGCTACAAACGGTATAAAGAGTCTTTCCACACCTTGTTGTTTGAGCAATTGCAATAAGGCAGTTCCATCTCTTCGTACATCTTCTGGTATTAATACTAATGTTCCACCTGAACACCAAGTAGATAATATTTCTTGGAAGGAGACATCAAAGCTTATCGGTGTAAATTGCCCAGTTTTTGTGCTGTATTTGGCAGAGGAGTTTTTCAACTGCCACAGGATAAGATTAACAAGAGGACTATGGTTCATGGCAACCCCCTTAGGTTGACCAGTAGAACCAGAAGTATAAATCACATAAGCCAAATTATCAGAAGATACCCCAACTTCAAGATTCTCCCCACTATATTGCTCTATGGCACCCCAATCACTATCCAAACAAACCACCTGTGCTTGATTTTTTGGCAAAGATTCTACTAGAGACTGTTGAGTCAACAACACCTCAACACCCGAATCAGCCAACATATAACTCAGTCGTTGGTGAGGATAATTGGGGTCGAGGGGTACATAGGCACCACCCGCCTTCAGTATCCCCAACAGTCCTACCACCATCTGTACAGAACGTTCCACACAAATCCCCACCAATACCTCTGGTTCTACTCCTAAGTTTTGTAGGTGATGTGCTAATTGGTTAGCCCTTTGATTTAATTGATGGTAGGTCAATTGCTCTTGGTTAAACACCACCGCTATAGCATCTGGTGTTTTCTCTACCTGCTCAGAGACTAACTGATGAATACATTTATCTTTTGGGTATTCACTGGCAGTATCATTCCACTCTACTAACAGTTGATGACGTTCTTCTGCACTCAACAAAGGTAACTCTCCCACTACTTGTTGGGGATTTTCCACAATTGCTGATAACAAGTTCTGGAAATGAGTTGCCATCCGTTTAATAGTAGACCCATCAAATAAGTCCGTGTTGTACTCCCATGTCCCCACCAATCCAAGCTCTGTTTCTGTCATTGACAGGGTCAAATCAAACTTAGCAACGGTACTGTGTTGATTGAACTGACTCAAACTCACACCTGGTAAGTCTAATTTCCCCATCGGTGCATTCTGCAGCACAAACATCACTTGGAACAGGGGGGCATGACTCAATGACCGTTGGGGTTGCAATGCTTCGACTACCTGTTCAAACGGTACATCCTGATGTTCATAAGCTTTGAGTGTGGTTTCCCTGACTTGTCTGAGCAACTTCTCAAAACTGGGATTATCTTCAAAACGGGTTCTCAACACCAAAGTATTGACAAAGAAGCCAATTAATTGCTCTATTTCACGGCGGTTGCGATTGGCTATGGGTGAACCAATTAAAATATCTTTTTGTCCACTGTAACGATAGAGTAAGGTGGCAAAAGCTGCCTGTAGGGTCATAAATAAGGTTGTACCTGAGTTCCGAGACAACTGTTGCAACTTACCGGTTAATTCAGTGGTTAAACTAAAACTTTCACTACTCCCCCGGTAACTCATTACATGGGGACGAGAACGATCTGTTGGCAGTTGTAATAATTCTGGAGCACCAAATAATGCCTGTTTCCAGTAATTAAGTTGGGTGTTTAGGATTTCTCCACTTAACCATTGTCTTTGCCAAAGGGCAAAGTCAGCATATTGAATCGGTAATTCCGGTAAGGGGGATGGAGCTCCTACACAAAAGGCTTGATATAAACTTGATAGTTCTTCGATTAATATTCCCATCGACCAACCATCCGATACGATGTGGTGCATGGTCAGCACTAACACATACTCACTGGTGTCTAGTTGCCATAATTTACACCGGATTAATGGTGCCACTTCTAGGTCAAAGGGGGTTGTTGCTTCACGTTGTACTTGTTGCTGTAAGATAGTCTCCCGTTCTGGTTCTGGGTATTGTTTTAGGTCTACTACATTGATGTTGATGGTGCTGTCGGGGTGAATTACCTGTGTTGGTGTGCCATTGAGAGTGGGGAAACTTGTCCGTAATACTTCATGACGATTGATTATTTCTGATAAGGCTTGTTCTAGGGCTAACACATTTAGGTTACCGGTGATTTGTAAAGCACCGTGCTCAATATAAGGAGCTTTTGACCCTTCAAGTTGATCAATAAACCACAGTCGTTCTTGACTAAAAGATAGGGGTAAGTTTTGGTCTCTAGGAATAGCTTTAATTGGTGGGTAATTAGTCTTATAACCTTGACCAGTTTGTTGCAAAAAAACTATAATTTCTGCTTGACGTTCAGCTATTTGTTGGCGTAGCGCAGGGGTTATAGTTCCTTTATTAACACGACAAAGGAGTTTTTCCCCGTTGGTTGAGATATTAATGCCCTGGTTGTGAAGCCAAGATATAAATTCAACTATATTTCCCTGGTTATTATTCATAATTAAATCTCTATTATTTTTTCATCTATTGCCAGATTATCTGGAACTTGTAATACTCTATGAGCTACCTCTAGATACTCAGTTACATTCTTAAAGCCCATAAAAGCGCTAATGAACTCTAATCCAGAAGGGTATAACAGTAAAACTCGTTCTCCTTGCCATTGCTGGAGATGAGATGAATTACAACGCTTACTCACGGCTCCTAAATTGGCTTAGTTTGTGCTCGCTCCAGGGGCTGATTAGGTCAGGTTATCCTACCTTAATAAGCGCGATAAGTGAGTGATTGTGCGTTAAAACTAAGAGCACATAATTAGATTATATAGTCATACCACATTATCGGGTAATTTAATCGACAAATTTAGCTTTTAGTGATCAAGGTAGGGCTGGCAAATCCCTAGTATTCGTTATGCGATCGCCATTACACCCAAGTCGTGATCAAACCAATTTTATTCTACTATAGACGAATGGCATAAGTGTAAATTTTTGTTTCCCAAATTTACACTTATGCCTATTTTTACAATATTTATAGGTCTCTTATGGAGTGACTATTTCGTCGTGTTAGTTAAAACAACAAAGGATTGGTAAGACTGGGATTCTCATCTGATTAGACTAGAAAAAATCCATTCGTAAGGTAACTATAACGGGGTTAAATACCAGGTAGTTTTTCGATTAGTTTATGCCGCCGATTATGGCATTACTCAACCCCGATAACGGGTGTTCATTGTTGGCATCAGAAAAGAGTTAACTTTACCTAAGTCTTTCCCAAAAAAACATTTTCTCGATAGCTTGCCAATTCAATTCAATTAAAAGCAAAAAAAAATAGCCGTAGAAATACTATCCACGGCTATTTCAGTGCTGCAAACGCAATTGTCTTGTCTATCAGTTTCCGAATCAATCCGCATGTGATCCTACCGGATCAGATCGGGGGGGAAACCCCCCCAGAAATTTAACCTATTAACGCCAAGTCGAAGACTTGGTTGCAAAACTAATTACTTGCCCTGGAATGCCGGTCGGCTGCAAAGGGCTCCAGTCGGAAACCTTACTATACCCCAATGCACAAAGGCCGTAAATAGTATTAATTACTGCTTCAGGAGAACCCTTAATGGACTTAATACGTTGTTTTTTTGGATTATTGTTTTGATTCGGAATAAAGTCTGTAGACATGAGTAAAAAAATAAATTACGTATCCAATGATTATTGGAATGATTATTGATTTAATTTTCAAGGGTTTTGATAATTTTTTTTTGGGAGGTAATTTGAGAATGAATTTCAAAAAAACGTTTCCTTAGCGTATTAGCTTTTCGCGCCGTGTTTCCAAAGGTTATTTATGGAATTTTGTTTCATAATCTGTAACTAATCTTCCACTGTTCTATCTGCATTTTAGCTACCCAATCTGTTTATTCTCTTATTTTAAGTCTTGGAGACTGACAAAAGAGAAATAGACTTGTTATGTCACTCCTAAATCTTGGTGGCAGGAACAAACTTCGTCCCGGAAGCGGTCAAACTAGTGCAGGGGGGCAGAAATAATACCAATTCTTGAAAGTAGGACTACAGATGCAGATAGCCAGATGTCAATTTGAACCTAAAATCGCTAGCCTAACTTGTAGTAACCTTCTTTAGTTTCCTTATGGCTACCTTGCGCTTACATCCTCTCGGACCCAAACTAAGCAAGTGGGTGATCATAGCATTATCCGCTGCTATACTCCCGTTATGTTTTGCTAGTGTGACCTTATCCCAATCAAGTGATAATGATAATCCCAATCCATTGGAACTGACTGCTCCTGATCCCCTCCTGCCTTCCTTATCCCCAGACGAACCTCTCAACCCTTCCGAACGTTCTAGACTCAGCGAAGCTTTGGATGAACTGAATGCTCAAGCTCAAGCTGAATTCAAAGCTGGTAATCAATCCAAAGCCTTTGACATCTGGTATCGGGAAATCCGACTGCGGCGAGTGCTAGGGGATCTAGTGGCAGAAGTGCAAACTTTGGGCAGAGTAGGAGGAGTTGCCTGGAATGAAAACAATAAGCAGTCAGTGCAACTAATTACTACACGGTTGGAAGAGATTCAGCAGGAAAATCAAGCAGAAGACTCGATCAATCTGTCATTGTTAAAAGCTTTGGGTAAGGCTTATGAACAGATCCGAGTGCCAGGACAAGCGTTGACAGTTTATGAGCAAATTCTCGCTGATGCTCGAAACCAGGACGATATGGCAACGGTTGAGGCTACCTTGAAGACCATGGGTGAATTGCACATGGCTTGGTTTGATTATCCCAAAGCAGCAGAAACCTATGAGGAATTACTGGCTCAAGCTCAGAGCGGACGGATAAGTGAAGAAGTGGCTTATTTACAACAGCTAGCTTATATATACGACCAAGACCAACAACCAGACCAGGCATTGCCGAAAAAGCAGCAATTAGTGGACATTTACCTCAGTCAAGGCAATGATACCCAGATTCCAGCCCTGAAAATTGCGATCGCATCTGACTACAACAGCCTCAATCAACCAGAAAAAGCCAGTCAAACCTATCAAGAAGCCTATTCCTTAGCCTGGTCTCTACAGCAGTTTGCCCATGCTAGCGAAGCACTACAACCTCTAGCAGAACTTTACCTTACCTCTAAGCAGCCACAGTTTGCCTTGCAAGTTTATGAGGTTTTGCTCCAAGTTGAGCAAAAGTCCTATAATTACTATGGCTTGATGAATACTTACGACAAAATTGGTCAAGTTTATGTGGATATGAACAACTATCCTCAAGCCTTAGCAGCATTTCAAAAGGGGCTAAGTTTAGCTGAGTCATTGCAGCATCGAGAAGCTTATTTTGTCAATAAAATTCAGCTAGTGAATCGGAAAAATTTGTAGTAGCATTGTAGTTGGATAGTTTTCCAACTAACGACTATAGCCCAGGGCGGGAACAGGGAATCGGGAATCGGGAATCGGGAATCGGGAACTTCCGATGAAGTAGTTTTCCATTATGTTGGTATCTTTATACCAATTCTGTTAATTACAGCTACACATCAATTTCATCTCCCCGCGCCCACTCCCGACCCCATTCCCCAACTTCGGTCAGTTTACTTGAATCGCGATATAGGTAGCATTGTTAGTTTCGTTGATTTCACCGATACTATTATTGTTATCAACAATCGCACCGATGTAGTACCTTCCAGGAGTTAAATTGCTAGGAATAGTCACTGAATTTCTGGCAGTATAAGGAGTGTTCCTACCAAGGGTATAGGGAACATCCCCAATTTTGGTATCAAGGGTCGAGATGATATTATTAGTAGAAATATAGAAGCCGACCCGAGGATTTTGAGTAGAAGCACCATTATTTTCATAGGTAAATTCTACCTGAACCCGTTGCCCTTTGTTAACTCGATAAACTGGCTCACCGGATGAGGTGAAGGAACTCAGAAGTGATCCAGAAGAGTTGTACATTTGGGTTCTTCTGTGTGTACTATATTCACCACTGCTACCTGAGCGCTTCCAATGAACTACTGCCACATCTTGGCGCTGAGGAGAACGTACACCATAAAGAAATACTGCACCATGGGAAGCATCTTCACCAGCATAGGCTCTTGCCGTGGAGCCATTGGCATGGATATGATCCCAATCTTGACCCATGATGTTGTAATATCGGTTTTCATGCAGAAGAATTAAGGCATGACCCAGTTCATGCATAGCAGTTGTTTGGAAAGGACGAGAGCTTCCCCCATAGGGCCAGAGTACGCTTTTGCTAGTACTGGTGGTGTAAGACACTCGATTATCGAAGACTATATCTACTTCTGTTATATTCGGACAGTTAAACCACCAATAAGCCCATGCCGGTGCACCATTGAGTAGATTGTCATCACTGGTAAACCAGATTTCATTCTGGCCATTTTGTCGTCTAACACTGCTGTCGTTGTGGCTCAAACTAAAGGAAAATTTACTGGGATTTCTGTTCCAACTATTGACAGCCTCTATTAAAGCATTTCTCCAGGCACCAGAAGGAAAACTGACACTGGCTGAGCGCATCCGAACTGGAATCTTACTACTTTGCCACTTGACCGTCTTACCATTACATTTCAAAACTTGGTAGGCGGAAGCTTTAGGCATGTAGCCAGTAATAGCGACAAACAATGATAAAGCCATTAAACCGGCTATAGGTCTCTTCATCATAATTCTCCTAGTTATTTTTTGGTTTAATCCAACTGAGTTTGTCTTTGGTTACTTGTTACTTGTTAATTTTGCTTATATTTTTTTCCTGGTTTGTCATGGATAATTAACAACTTACAAGTGATAACTTTCAATTCAATTACCAATCCCCTTTTATAGAAAGGGGATAAAAATTATCTTGGGGAATTAGGTAAGACAGGATTGCCTTCATTTTTCATTAACATCTCCATCTCCCTACGATCTGCTGTACTCGATAGAATTGAATTTTCAAAACCAGGGGATACTGTGGTCTGGGGTGGAGCTGAAGGGGAACCTAGCTTGATTACAAAGTTTTTGTCAGGATCTACAGTGGTAGTAAACTGTCGTCTCTGCACCTGTCCCGCTCGGCTGAACTGGTTTAATTTAGTTTTGATCAGACCTTCAAGTTTACTCCGCTCTAGGGGTTGTTCAGATACTTGAACATTGGGAGACTCAACCACACCAGATTCTGAAGAGCCATCCTGGTTTTTTCCAGTAGGAGTTGACAAAACAGTCTCAATAACTGTGTCACCTATCCTGTGGGTAACTACTTCTTTCAAAGGACGATGTTTTCCATAAACTAGTTGTTCTTGACTAGTGAGTAGAATTGGTTGTCCTTCATCAGAGAAAGCTTGATTGTTGATAACTCGAATCCGACCTTCAGCACATCCGACCAGGGGACACCCAGATTTACCATTACCCTTGACCAAAAGGATATCGGTATCTCCAACATCAAAAAAAGGAACTCCAGACACTGTTAGAAAATTGCCTTTATTATCATGACCACCGATAAAACGAAGGGTAACCAAGCTGCCTGGCTTGACTCGACCTTTAAGGGTTTCTTCCACCTTATAGGTCACAAATGTGTGAGGAAGTCCTCTCTGATTAGATGAGAGGCGATATTGAACTTTTGCAACCGTTCCTCGAAAAATGAAATCAGCTTCCTTTACAGATGTTGTCAGTAAGGGATTTTGTTCACTCCCAGACTCGTTTTGAGCCGTTCCTGGTCCTGGGTCTGCACCACCACTACTAATTTGTGCATGAACCCCTAAAACCCCGAACGATAGTGCGCTGATTATCATCGAAGCAATAATGAGTTTGATCTTCATAGGGTTTAGCCTCAACTGATTAAGTAATCATTTACGTTGACACTTAGCCAATAATTGATGTTCCTATCGCTAAGTACAACCAATCAAGTGTTGCTATATTTATCTATCACACTCAAATCAGAAACTTCGACCTATTGACCGGTTTTTTGTTACAATTATTAACATTACCTCAAACCTGTTCTAGCGGTTTTTACTCTAATGAGGTACAAACTATTTTTTACCTATTATCTGTTCCCTATTATCTGTTCCCTAAAAGCTTAGGTGCGCTTGACCCATTAAGAATTAAATTCGCCACGGGTCGCACCTCAAAGATTTGTACCTCACCTAATTAGGGTTTGCTGAAAAAGTCTTTTGGTATTGGTAGGAGTCAGGAGTTAGGAGTTAGGAGTTAGGAGAAATGGGAATTATATAGGAGGTAGTCGGAAGACAAGTCCGATGATTTTTCTGCTCTTGTCTGCCCAAAATGCCAATTAAATGAGCTTTTTCGACCGAAAAGCTGGCACTTTTTTCGACCCAACAAGGCTAAAACCTTTATCTGTCAATGCTTTGAGAGTTAATCAGCAAGCCCTAATTAAAAACAGCTATATCTAAGGTATCCTCATCATTGTACCTTACTAGCTTGCAAAAAGCTAGACTAATTACCAATTACTAATTACTAATTACTTATAACCAATTACCTACTAATACAAAAGGAGCCCAAAATACAGGCTCATTAAAGTTAGGGTCTACCATCAAATCTAGCTGGGCTTTCCGAAGTGCCTCTGCTTTTGTCATCCCTGGTTGTTGCAAGTAATCGTAGAACTTAGTCATTAAAATCGCTGTAGAGTCATCACGCACTGACCATAAACTGCCAATAGTAGATCGCGCTCCGGATCTGACCGCAAACCCAGCTAACCCTAACACAGCTCTGTCATCTCCTATTGCTGTTTGACAAGCACTTAGAACTAGTAAATCAATCCCTCCTTCTCCCACAAATGCTCGGCTACGTAGCACTTGATCCAATTCCTTGACATTGATGCGACCCTCCCAAGTTAGTAGAAAGGTATCGTTAGCATTGGAACTAAACTGACCATGGGTCGCCAGGTGTACTACATTCCTTTTAGTATTCATTTCCCTGGCAAAGTTGCTGCGGGTGAATTCCTGATTGACTAGTACCGACCCTGACACGTTTCTGGTAATTTGCTCAATCTCATCTTTCACACTCGGTAAAGGCCGAAAGCCTTGACGAGCTTCGCTTAAGCCCGCAGTAACCATACTCCATTGCTGTTGACGTAAGGGTTGTGGCTCTAACAGTTGTAAACCGTTGACATCTCCCCCGGTTTAAACACGGGAGATTCTACAAGAAGCGAAGTGGCACGGTTTCAAGCTGCCACTATCGGCTTTCGCCGACGCTACGCGAACGCTTCTTGTTCGATATGATTTTTTAAGAGAGTTAAAAATGTCATACCGATGTGGAACTGTCAAAGATTCCCTAACCAACTTGACCAGGTCGAATGGCTGTGTGGTTACTTTCTTGATGATGTTAGCAGCGCCGTTACAATCGGCGTTAATTATCTTCCCTCTAGATGTCCTATACAGACCGCGTTTAACTCGCTTTCCTGATGGTTTCCACCCTTTCGGCAAAGCCGACGCTACGCGAACGGGTTTTCCACCGTGCTTCGGTAATGAATCACCATCCAAGAAAGACGCCTTGCTCGTATAAGACTCTTCGGTAATTGTCAGCTTGATTCCATATTCAGAGCAGAGTTGCTTTAACCTTTCTATTAACCTTTTTGTGGGAATTGCAACAAATTTTTGATTATTGATTTTCCCCATATTAGATCTACTTTTATGACCTTCGTTCCAACCTACTACTATATTTCCGATACCATCAACAAGACAGCGATTGATAATAAATCTAGCTGCTTTATTGATGGCGTCCCTCATCTGGTTATTGCGCTTTCTCTGAATCCTATCTAGGTTTGAATCCCAGTGAAAGTCTGGCTTGCCTTCTTTGTGTTTGGCAACCAACCGACAATACCCCTGATTCATCGACTTTAGCTTCTTCCCATCAATAATGAAGCTTTTTCCAAGAGTCGAAACGCAGGTTAGCCAGTTATCGCCTCCATGATCTATCCCCAAGGCTTGAGAGTAATCAAGGTTTGGGTTTTCCTTGACCGGTTCTTTTCCGTCCTCAATCACCCAGTCAATCCAAAGTTGCCCATAATAAGGGCGAATTGTTACCTCTTTTACCCAGTCCGGATCTATAAAATCAGGTGGGTCTAAAGTGATTTTCGTGAGTAATTCTGGTTTACTCTCTTTACTGACCGACGGATAAAACAATCCATCTTTGTAGGTTAAAGCTTGTTTTGGAAAAGTAACAGCAGCTAGTCCACCTTTTTTCCTGTACCGAGGGAACCTTGGTCTGTCAACATTGCCTTTATAATACAATCCAACCAGTTGGTTGTAGCTAGCGATCGCTTCCCCAACAGTTTTCAAGGTCTGTTGAGCCGACTGAGCTGCCATCCCCTTATAGTGGGGACTCATTTTTAATGCTTTATCTAATTCAGGATATTTAGTTGTACATTTATAAGCTTTCCAGCCACACCGAAGTTCATCACCGCGCCAAAAAGTGGTATAAGCTTCCTGCTTATTAAGCCAGTCATAGTGCTTCTGTTTTGTATAATAGATGGCACAGTTGAATAGACTGTTAGCCTGTTCACACTGAAAAACCCAGAAGGCTTTTTCTTCGTTTGAAAAATTAGCTTTTACTGGGATTGTTTTATACACTTGGTAATAATTTATTGTTTTTTTAGCATATCTTTAGTATAGACATTAGTTCTAGTTATGTCAATAACAAACGAGCGAAAAACTATAAAGAGGATGAGGGGGGTACCCGTACATCATGACGAATTAAAAAAGCCTCATACCGTTTTGCTTACTGGGGCTGCGTGCAAGTGTCTTCAATTATCAGCTAAAGAGTCGAATACCAGTATTGGGAAATTCTTATAAAACTGGATAAGAGAGGAAATGGACACGACTGGATTTATCCAGTCTCTCTGTTTCATCCCCAGTCTAAAGACACGGGGTTCTATTAGAGTCGATGCTGGGGATTAGCCCAGGCACCTCTCCTTCAAAGCCGTGCGTGAAACTTTCGCCTCACACGGCTCCTAGATTCTCTCAACCAATAGGCTTGTCTT
>NZ_JAAHIG010000281.1:0-11848 GCF_010692305.1 Moorena sp. SIO4G3
GGACTTTCACCCACATCCGATAAGCAGTTAGGATTTCGGGTTTGACCCCGCGAATCCCCCTAGTCATACCCCTCTAATCTCTAGAGGCTCTTACTAGGAACGAGCCGCACCACATTTCAGGATATTTCGATAGACTGCGCCCTCACCCTAATATTGGCACCATCACCAGAGCGAACAGTTGCAGAACCAATCTGTCCTCCATCTAATACCTGTAAGCGTTCTACATCTAAAACCACATCGCCTGCATTTCCTACACCAATCGAGCTCGCTGTTATCCTAGCAAAGCCAGCGACTTTGAGCTCCTTAGTCTGGATCATTAAATCATTACCATCAGCTGTACCAAAGACCCTGGTCGATAAGTTACTTCTAGTTGAGCTAACTGTTGGATTTGCACTTACCTCGATTGATTCTGTCGCTCGGATGCGCACAATTCCCCCTTGGGTTTTTCCCAAGGTATGGGCGTTAATACGAGAACCGCTTTTGACATTAAGGTTTCTCGCTTGAATCTCAATATTGCCGCCACTGTCGCCATTGGTAATCACAAACGCCTGTTGAGTCAGGTTAATATCCCCAAACTCGGCTATTCCTTCATAACCCATTGTCCACCCTTGTGCCAGGGGTGTCACAGACACTACACTGTTGGGTCCAACACTGCCAAGTTCAATGCGTCCTGCGGATGCGGTCAATCCACCACCAGGAAAGTCTAAATTTCCCCCTAGCAAGGCAATGGTTTGCCCTGGCTCTACCTGAATCCCCACGGTGGCATCCGAATCTGGACTAATGGCTTGGGATTGGATCACTATCGACTCGGCTGTTGAACCAAATTGCACACCCATGGGTATATTAATTGTCAACAATGGCGCTTCATCTTCTGGTTGACTAGCCTTAAATTCAATGCCATCGTTAAAGACAATTTTCTCAGCTGTGGTCGCAAAAAACGAACCACCAATACTTAAGGAAGCATTTTTACCAAAACTAATCCCACTGGGATTAATCAAAAACAAATTAGCGCTGCCATTAGCACGAATCAACCCGTCAATATTTGAAATACTGCCCCCTGTAACCCGGCTGAAGATATTAGCAATATCCGTGGCATTGTTAAAAAAGGCTTCTCCGCCGGTAGGGATAGAAAATTTCGAGAAACTATGAAATAGATTACTTCCAGCGCGCTCACCATTTTCAATCAGGAAATTGACGCTATCGTTGGTAGTAACTGTAGTCGAAACAGAGCCATCGCTACTGATTTGGGCTGTCACAACATCAGGGATGGCAAAGCTGAATAGCAGAATAGTGCCAAGTATTGAACATGGCCTTATTGCTTGGTTCATCTGTTCGTTATTAGTAGCTTGGTGTGCCCAAAGCACTTGACATTGCTAGTATTCCCACTAACAAGTCATAACTAACAGTCATAACTAAAAGGTAGGTAGGGCTTGCTGATTAACTCTCAAAGGATTGACAGATAAAGGTTTTCGCCTTTTTGGGTCTCTTTAAGTTCCAGCAAATCGGTCGAAAAAGCTCAAAAAATTAGCATACAAAGACAAGAGCCGAAAAATCATCGGACTTGTCTTCCGACTACCTTCTATATAATTCCCATTTCTCCTAACTCGCTGACTCCACACTCGCTGACTCAATCCAATACCAAAACACTTTTTCAGCAAACCCTAGGTAAATGCTGAGTTCGCCACTGCTCATAGTGTGACCAGAAAAGTTCAAAAGCTCACAGACCAAAGTCTGGAGCCAAAGAGGGTACAGGCTTTTTCCTTCCCGATTCCCTGCGCCCATCGCTATAGCTTTTTTTTATGGGCGATGCTGTGGTGATGCGTTTTTTATTGCTCGGTTTTGTTAGTCAAAAAAAATCCTAAATACCTGATAGCTAACCGCTAAAATTAAAACCTTAAAAATTATAATTTCAAGGTTAAATTGGCGGTCATTTATTTCCTAATTATCCCATTCTTCCGGATCATCAATCATACCGGGATTAATTAGGGTAATATCATACTCATCCATTTGATCTACTGGATCAGTTGGGGTATTCTCTCGCTTCAGTAGATAATATTTAGCACTGACCTTAGGGGCAAAAATTACCTCATCTTCATCTTCGAGATCATGGGCTTGAAGCTTACGACCATTGATTAAAATGCCATTGGCACTAGTCTTACCTTTGAGGTTACCATCAAAAATTCGGTAGTAGGGACTGCCATCAGAACGTCTACGCCTGACTAAGGTGGCATGTCGGCGAGACACAAACTTTGAAAACAGGCGGATATCAGACTCTGGATCTCTACCGATAGAATATACCTCCTCTTCCAAAGGAATCTGCTTGCTTCCTTTGTCATCCTCAATAATCAGTAAATGGTTGTGGTCAGATTGTGTAGCCATGAATCGCTCGTGATCAAAAGGGTAATTGGTTGAGAACAATACTCTTATTTATTTACATTGGCACATTTCTCAACTAGCTTGCGACTGACTTAGGTACTGATTTACCTAGAAAACCTCTCCTGAGTGGTGAGCATTACCTGATTATCTGTTATTCAACCATTGAATCAATAAAAGTCAAAAACTAGACACCAAGCTGACTCTATGGTGGTTGCTTCCAATGACCCAGAGAAGTATAGCTTTCTGAAACCTTGCTGCTGTGGATGGTTTACTATAGGTATTCAAGCGGACTTGCACTAATTCCGTAAACGGGTTAGCAACAGTGAGTTTGTGACAACACTAACTGAGCTGAAAGCCATTAAGGCACCAGCAGCAGCAGGAGAAAGTACCATCCCAAATCCTGGTAGTAGTCCACCAGCGGCAATGGGAATACCCAATACATTGTAACCGAATGCCCAAAACAGATTCTGGCGGATTTTGTTGAAGGTGGCTCGTGATAGGTCTATGGACTTGAGCACATCGAGCAAGTTATTTCTGATCAGAATAATTCCTGCTGTTTCCGCTGCCACATCGGTTCCCCCATGCAAGGCAATCCCAACATCAGCTTGTGCTAGAGCTGGACTGTCATTGATGCCATCTCCCACCATAGCCACACAGTGTCCCTGGTCTTGAAGGTTTGCGATCGCATTAGCTTTGCCATCGGGCAGCACCCCAGCAATAACATCCTCTGGCTCTAGTGACAAAGTTTTGGCCACAGCAGCCGCCACTTCCGGTCTGTCACCAGTTACCATCATCACCCGCAATCCCAGGTCTTTGAGGTGTTCTACTGTTTCTTTAGCCTCGACTCTCGGAAGATCATTCACACCAATTAATCCAGCTAGTACCCCATCAACAGCTACATAAACTACTGTTTTACCCCCATCTGCCAAAGCCTTGACTTCCCCTTGAGCAGTATCACTAATCGTAACATCCTGCTTACTCAACCAGTCTGCACTGCCAAGCACTACCCGTTGGTTTTCTACTAAAGCTGATAGTCCCAATCCTGGTTCTGTGTAAAAATCTTGAGCCCCTAACATCGGTAACTGTTGCTGTTGAGCTTCGGTAACAATTGCGCTACCTAAGGGATGGGATGTGCCACTTTCTGCTGCTGCTGCCAGTTGCAGCAATTGGCTAGCAGAAGATAGAGCAATGGTTTTCGTACCAATAGCGCTCTGTTGGTCATTCTCTGTTTCAGGTTGAATCAGCAGGCAATCGGTAACCGTGGGTTGACCCTGAGTTAGGGTACCGGTTTTGTCAAAAACCACAGTATCCAGCCGATGCACCTGTTCTAAAATGTCACCACCTTTGATTAATAAGCCCCGCTTTGCCCCCAGGCTGGTACCGACTAGAATGGCCGTAGGTGTGGCTAGACCCAAGGCACAGGGACAAGCAATCACTAAAACTGCGATCGCTAATTTCAAACTCAACAGTAATGGAGAAGCCGCCATGGTTGACCAGACCTCCGGCCAGATTCTAGTTCCAGCCACGTACCAAAATAGGAACGTTAAAAATGCGATCGCCATCACCCCATAGGTAAAATACCCTGCTACCAAATCCGCTAACTGCTGTACTGGCGCTTTCCGAGTTTGCGCTTCCTCCACTAGTGCTACAATTTGTGCCAAAGTAGTTTCTCTACCAGTACGGGTTGCCTTTACCACCAGCACTCCCGATTTATTCAACGTGCCACCAGTAACCTGATCCCCTGCTTGCTTTAATACTGGTAGCGATTCCCCAGTCAGCATTGACTCATCAATCGATGAGACTCCCGTAATCACTTCCCCATCGACAGGAACTTTTTCCCCAGGTAATATCCTTAACCATTCTCCCACCCGGACTTGCTCCACAGGAATTTCGATCCCCCCTCGATCACCTTCTGTACCCTCTAATGTTCCAATCAACCGGGCTACCTGAGGCTGTAGGGATAGCAAAGACTCAAAGTCAGCAGTAGCTTGATATCTTGCTCCTTGCTCTAAGGTCCGACCTAAAAGAATAAAACCCAGCAACATCACTGGCTCATCAAAGAAACATTCCCATCCCAGGTTAGGGAATAGTAATGCCACACAGCTAGTGGTGTAAGCCGTCACCGCCCCCAGTCCGATCAAGGTATTCATATTGGGAGCACCGTGCCACAAACCACGCCCACCCTCAACTATAATTGAGCGTCCAGGTAATAGTAGCGCTAGAGTTGCCAGTCCCCAATGGAACCACAAAGTACTCAATACTGGCAGCATTGGTCCATGGAACCAATGACTGATATGTCCTAATGTAGAGAAGACAATCAGGACAGCAGCAATCGCTAGTTGTTGGCGGTATGCTCTAGCTTCTTGCTGATGTCTCTGGGCTGGTGTTAACCTATCCTGGCTCTTAGTTCCCTTTTCAGTTTCAGGTAAACGGGGTTGACTAGGAAACCCTTTTGATGTAAGCAAGTCAGCTAGGACAGTTGGTTGCACCTCACCAGCTTGATACTCTACCACAGCTACCCCAGTTACCAGATTCACACAGGCTTTCGATACCCCAGGGTTACTGCTCAGTTGCCGTTCCACTACACCAACACAACCAGCACATTTCATGCCAGTGACATCTAATGTGATCGTTTCTACAGGCAATGCTGGTTGAGTTAAGGTAGTCTTGGCGGAAGTTGGGATAGATTTTGGCATAGATTTGGTGAACAGCTTTAGTAAATTGGCAATGCCTTGAGGATTAAGAGCAAGACATGCCTCTTATTTCCAGCTTAGGCTAAGAGCTGCTCAACTAGGCTAAAGTTTTTTGTTAATGGTTATCATTATTTTGGTGTTTATGTAAATGACGACAGCAGGAGACTTGGAAAAAAAAAGCTTCCCCAGCTTAGATAATTCAGATAGCACTAACTTAAGGGTTTCGACAAGTTTTGGACGTGTTAATAGTTGATAAAAAAAGCCCTAAATAGATTAACTGTGCCAGTAGCTTAGTCAATAGAATTGCGATTGACCTTGGCCTTTTGGCCTAAAGGCCAAAAGGCCAGGGAATTATGAAGGAGAATATCAAGTAAATATGAAGTAAATATGAAGGATTTCAAGAAACGAGCACTTATGAATTTACTCTCATGAAGGGAACTTCGCTGAAAATCTAGTAAGTCTCACTTGTAAGTCTCAACTTAGACGAACAACATGACACAAAAATATACAGAAGCGGACACAGAAGCGTTTTACGATCACGAAGACAGCATGTATCGTAGCTTCTGGGATTCTGAAGGCAGTTTACATTGGGGCTATTTTGACAACTTAGCCGACGCTCGTGCTCAAGACTTTCTCCAAGCTTGCCACCGTTGGAATGAATCTATGCTCGCCTGCAGTGGGCTGACTACTGAATCTCGGGTACTGGATATCGGTTGCGGCAACGGCAACACCGCTATCTGGCTAGCCCAGCAGACAGGATGTGAAGTTGTCGGCATTGACATCAGTGCAGTCCGGGTTGGCAATGCCAACGCTTTAGCTCAGGAGTATCCGTCCCTACGCCTCTGTTTTCAGAAAGCATCAGTAACTAGCCTACCTTTCTCAGACAATTCCTTTACCCATGTCTGGAGCCAAGCCACCATTTACCATGTCCACCAGCGAGAGCTAGCTCTGAGGGAGATTTACCGTGTTCTTCAGGAACAAGGCATCTTCCTATTCGATGATCTGATTACGCCAGTGTCCGAGATCAGCGCAGAAGGCCAAAAGCACGTTTATCAACGACTACTGTTTGAACCAACATTTAGCTATGAGTCCTACGCAAAAACACTCAGTGAAATTGGCTTGATGGTGTTGGAGGCTAAAGACTTGAGCGAACACCTCAATAAGAGCTACCAACTGTTGTCAGAGCTAGCTCTGAGCAAGTATCCGAAACTTAGCGCTTCCTATGATAAGATGTGCGAGGCGATTACAGCTCGGGAACTCGGATGGAGTTTCTATCGCTGTCAAAAGGTAAGCGATCGCGTGTCGTGGATCTACGGAACTAATGATGAAAAAACGTTACAAGATAAGTACAATGCTTGGGCGACCATTTACGATGCTGACTTAGACGAGACCTATCGCTGCTCTCCCGTTCTATCCGCTAGGGCTCTGGCAAACGTACTGCCAAATAAAGCAGCAAGCATTCTTGATGTTGGAGCAGGTACAGGAATGGTAGGTGAGGCTCTGGCAGACCTAGGATACACCAACATTACAGCAGTTGACTTCTCCGAGGAAATGCTGGAGGTAGCTAGGAAGAAGCAAGTTTACACGGCCTTGCACCAAGGGAACGTGGCAGAACCTCTAACCTTCTCTAGTCCTGAGGCGTTCGACGGGATTGTGGTGTTGGGGGTATTCACCTTTGGTCACGCCCATCCTAAAGGGTTGCGAAACCTATTCGAACTATTGAAGTCTGGAGGATATTTTGTCCTCACCCTGCGAGTTGACTACTACGAAAGCAACGATTCATTAAAAGAGATTCTCGAAGAGCTGTCATGGAGTATACTCGATCGAGTAGAGTTTAACATCTTTGAAACAGAACCAATGGTTGCTCTAGTGCTGAAAAAGCACTAATTGCTGATAGTTTAAGGGAAAATCATGGCTACACCATGCAAATACTATGACGTTCCATTAAAAAAGCTAAACTCAAAAAATGCTGAAGGATTAGGAACTGTATTCACGGATTTTGAAGATGTTGAAATAGAGTTGTGTAAATGGCCAAACCCAGGAAAACGACCTCTTATTGCTAGGGGGGGTTATGGTACATTTATTGAAGACGAATTCAAAGTATATTGGCGTGGTTCTACGGTGCTTTCCGCTGACCATAAAAATGCTCGCGGTGGTGCAGCTGGAAAGGCTGTAGTTGATCCTGAAACTAACTCTAACTATGTGCTAGTGAATTGGCTTAGCGCCCATCTAGATGCAGGAGAGGCTTTTATTCCTAAAAATGGTGAACCTAGTATCTTTCTATTAGCGCCTCCTGGAGACAATGTCAAACCCGAAGATTTTGTAGCGCTTTACTCCGATGGGTGTTACGGCATATCAATTCATCCTGGAGTATGGCACACAGCTCCCTTACCACTGTCTGGTGAGGTAGTCTATAAAAATAAACAAGGCAGTATCTATGCTACCGTAGATTGTCTATTGTTGAAGGAGCAAGATACTTGTCTAAAGATTCCCCTTCGTAAACCTCAAGAAGACTGACAACATAGATAGCCAACACAGCACGGAATAGATAGAAACAGATGATTTTCTATAATTTGGAGTGCAAGTATTTCCCGTAGCCGCTTCTAAAGGAGCTAGAGCGCTAGTTAAGTAACTGTTAAACTGGCTATTTTAGCAATCGATATAAATGGGGCGGGAGGGATAAAGGTAAATCGATGTATTTTCCAGAAAGTGATGTATCAAAAAGCGATGCAGCGCGGTCTTGGGGAGCCAGTGCGGTCTTGGGGAGGCAGCGCGGTCTTGGGGAGGCAGCGCGGTCTTGGGGGTCCCCCCCATGAGCGACTGCCGTGGTTTCCCCCATGAGCGACTGCCGTTCCCCCAGCAACTGGCGTGGTTTACCCCACTCGCTATTGCATCAAGACAAATGTGTCAAATTATATTACTGAATAGCTGCTAAAAATCGCCTATTTAGTAATCATGGCAGACGATAAAAAATCCGTATTTCGAGACTCATAAATCACTGATTAACCGAAGTTATTTAGGTTTTTGGTGATTATTGGAGTAACGGTATAGTAATCTCAAACAGAGATTGTAAAATTCCAATTGGTAAGTCCAGAAATAGGCTTGTTCAAGTCAATTGAATTTTAATTCATTCAACTCAATGGAGGATAAATCATGGCGACCATCAAACTAATGCACGCCAAGCTACATCGAGTGCGTGTGACTGAGGCAAACCGCCACTATGTGGGCAGTGTCACGATTGACTCCAACTTGCTGGCACAGGTAGGGATTTTACCCCTCGAAGAAGTAGAAATTGTCAACATTGACAATGGCAATCGCTGGTCAACCTATGTGTTGCCAGGAGAAGCAGGTTCAGGAAAAATTTGTCCCAATGGAGGGGGAGCGCTACTGTGCAAAGAGGGAGATACCTTGATTATCTGGGCAAACGAGCAATGCGATCGCGCTGAAATTTTGAGTAGCGGACACCAAGCGCGGGTACTGATTGCTGATGAAAACAACTGCTGTCAAGAAGTGTTTTACCAGACTCTCACCCCTACACTCACCCCTAATGGAGAGACACTGGAATACAACGGCTATCAAACCACTAACGGCAAACAATTGACCTCTAAGTCACAGGTAATGGTGGGGGCTGAAGCCTAGTTCTCAAATAAATGGAAACCAAGTAAGACAAAGGATAAAGGTGAAAGATGACAACGCTACTTCGGCCACTCAAAGCCGCTTTTCGGATCGAATCAGTTGCAGTGACCAACAACGGTGTACAAGTCACTTGGAAAGATGGTCATCACAGCTTTTACCATAACCTCTGGCTGCGGGATGCTTGCCACTGTCCCGAATGCTTCCAGCGGGATACATTGAGCCTTAACAGCTCAGAAGGGGAAGGACATGACCCCCTGAAAATGCCACTCAATCCCATCACTGAAGCGGTCAAGATCGATCGTGAAGGCAATTTAGATATAGTCTGGGGCGGTCAAGAACCTGGACATCACAGTGTATTCGATCCATCTTGGCTGCGAGTTCACTGTCAAACAGACCCCGCCCTCAAACAGCGACGAACACCCCAACTGTGGGATTCATCAGTGTCCATCCCTCATTTCGATTACTACGAAGTGATGAAAGACGATTGGGCACTGTTGCTGTGGTTGGACAAGATGCTGGAATTGGGAGTAGTCATCATTGACAACGTGCCCAAGAATCGAGAGAGTTTTCAGGCACTGATAGAGCGGATTGGACCGATCCAACAACGATATCATCCCACCCATATCTTTACGTTGGATACAGCAAACAAACTGGCAGGGAATATTCACCACGCCTATCAGTATATGGAACGTTTACATAATCACACAGACCATGTATCTTACAACGTTCCTCCCAGACTGCAATTTCTCGGATGTATCCAATACGACAACCCAGACAATGACAAACAGGCATATTCTACCCTAGTGGATGGGTTCAAAATTGCTGAGGTTCTCAGAACCCAACAGCCAAAATTCTTCGAGTTGCTGACCACAGAGTATGTGCCAACAGGTCGCCGTCGCCTGGGTGTAGAAGAAAAGGTATCTAAGCATGAAATTGGCACCAAGAAGTACCAATGGGAAACTTATCATCGTCAGCATGTAATTAATTTAGATGAAACCGGTGAAGTCTACCAGATTCGTCACCATGAAAAAGACCGAGTGCCACTAGAGGTTTCCCCTGATAAGATTCAAGACTTATATGCAGCCTACCAAGCATTTACGGCACTAGCTGAAGCTCCTGAATATAACGCCGAATTTCTGATCGCTCCGGGACAAGTATTAGTTAACGACAATTGGCGATTACTCCACGGGCGTACCGCCATTCACAATCCTCAGCTGCGACGAGTTTTATTGGGAGCCTACATGAAACCAGAAACATTTCGTAGCAGACGGCGACTGTTACTAGGCAAAAAAAGCGGTATGTCAGATATCTGGTTAATGGGATGCTCAGACCGTGCTTTAGAAATGCTCGCAGACCGCACCACAATCTAAAGAAACCAAATACATTAAGAGCTTGATACATAGGAGCTTGAAATTAAAATGACCACGCTACTTCGACAACTCAAACCTGCTTTTTGCATCAAATCCATAGCAACCCATGACAATGGTGTAGAGATCACTTGGAAAGATGGCCATCAAAGCTTTTACCATCATCTCTGGCTCCTAGATAGCTGTCGCTGTCCTAAATTCTTTCAGCGAGATACCTTAAGCCTCAATAGCGGACATGACCTCCTCAAAATGCCCCTAAACCCAACTCCTCAAGAGGTGACAATTGATCGTGAAGGCAATTTGGATATTGTCTGGGGTGGTCAGGAAACAGGGCATCACAGTGTATTCGATCCTTCCTGGCTACGAGTTCATTGTTACGATGACCCAGCCCTTAAACAAAAATCAAAACCTCAACTTTGGGATGCATCAGTATCTATCTCTTATTTTGATTATCATGAGGTGATGAATGATGACGACGTTTTATTGTCCTACCTGAATCAGCTCGTCGAACTAGGGGTAGCAGTAATTGAGAATGCTCCAAATGACGAACAAAGCTTTCGGGCATTAATTGAACGGGTGGGGCCTTTACGGCAACGTTATCATCCCACCAATGTATTTACTATGGATAGAAAGAACGCAGTTGCTCAGGCTATCCAACATTCTTATCAATTGGGACGTTTAAGAAATCATACAGACGTTACTGCCTACGATATTCCCACTGGAATCCAATTTCTGCAATGTACCCTCTACGACAACCCGGATAACGACAGACAAGCCTATTCCACTGTCGTTGATGGTTTCAAATTAGCAGAGGTAATCAAAACCGAAAACCCCTACTTCTTTGAGCTACTTACCACAGAATATATACCAGCAGGTCGCCGACGACTGTCTGTGGAGGAGAAACTATCGGAAAATGATTCCGGCCCCCGGAAATACGAATGGGAAGCTTACCGGCGTAATCATCTAATTAACTTGGATGAAAATGGCGAAGTGTATCAGATTCGGTATAACCACAACACCAGGATACCCCTAGAGGTTTCCTACGATAAAATTCAAGACTTATTGACAGCCTACCGAAGATTTTCCCAACTCTTACAAGATCCTGACTATAATGCCGAATTTCTACTGACTCCCGGACAGGTGTTAGTAGTTAACAACTGGCGAGTGCTCCATGGACGTACCGGTATCTGGAGTCCTTCCCTGAAACGAAGCTTGCTAGGAGCCTACTTGGAGGAAGAAACCTTCCGCTGTAGACGGCGAATTTTGCTAGGGGAGAAAACTGGGATGTCAAACCTGTGGTTAATGGGATGCTCAGACCGTGCTTTGGAAATTCTCGCAGATCGCTATGTTTGAGATCATCGAATAATCTTAATTGATGGGAAGTGAAGCGCTCTCAACAACAGACAGCGCTTGCATCAGAAAATTAAAGCTATTTTTAGGGCGCACAGACGTGCGCCCTAACTATTATAATAGTCGCTATTTATCACAAATAAGTAATTTATTACTAAATAATAGGCCAGTTATTAAACTGGCACAAACAATAAAAATTTTTATCCCCTGATTTTACTACACCTTTCTGAGGAATTGTTAAAGCATACATAATAGGACTTAAGGGTGAGATGCTGATTGCATTAACAGGGATTGGGCATGTTGACACTCCCCACAGCTATAAGCAGGGGGATTCTTGGCTCACAGAACTGACTTGCCGTGACAGGTTTACACCAACCACAGTAGAGGTCAAATCTCCCCAAGCGTATCGGCTTCGCCGACGCTACG
>NZ_JAAHIG010000282.1:0-11632 GCF_010692305.1 Moorena sp. SIO4G3
TCTCTTAATGGGGTGGGTTTTCACCACCATCCAACTGATAGTTAAGATTCGGGGTTTTTACCCCGCGAATCTTCTGGGTCATACCCCTCCTGTTTCAGGAGGCTCCTACCTCAGAACGAGCCGCACTTCAACTTCACCTGTTACTTTATTAAATCGAAATCTTACTTTAACATCCATAGAGGCTTAGGGGTTAGGGGTTAGGGTGCTAGCGTTGCAGATTAAATTCAATTTCTACAACGTTACCTTCTTCATTACACTGAATATTCTCAGCACCATTACGTCTAGCATAAGCAAGGATGGCATCTCGATAAGCTGTAGCCAAAACCTGATGAAAGGCCTGACGACAGCGGAGTCCTACTCTATCCAAGTTTTGTCTGGCTTGTTGTGAGAGAACGGCTTGACGGTTAGCCGCTAATTGTTGTAATCTCCCTTCAGCTTGGGTACGAGCCTCTGCTTCAATCTCTTCTGCTGAGTGCTCTTCGGCTTCAGTACCAGCTTCTTCAATTTCAGAACGGGCAATTTGATCAATTTCTCTCTCAGCAGCAGCTTTTGCCTGTTCTTGGGCAACCTCTTTGGTGTTTCCCCCCCAACCATCATCGTAATAGCTTCCTTCTGCTTCTGCTGAAATCTCCCTATTGATCAATCCTTCTAAAATTCTGCTTCCCTGTCCTGACGCTTGCACCTCATCCTCTAAAATCGCTACAATCTCTAGGGCTTGCTGGTCGATAAGATAGGTAACATAACCCCCTTCAACGTCATAGCGATATCCCTCCTCAACCTCACTCCAGCCTGAATCAGGGGCAGCCAAGGCAGCTTCTAAGGCCCGTAACGCGGGTTTCCCTAAGGTTGAATCAAGGGCTTGGCGTATTCGTGCTTCCCCTCTTACTTGTTCACGTAACTCAACGGTTCGGGATACTTCCCTCTGCCAAGCTTGATTAAGCTGTCTGGTGGCTGTTACTCGAATTCGTCTTGGATTACACATAATTTCCGGAACGGGCAAGATGCCCATTCTACCTAATTTCCGGAACGGGCAAGATGCCCATTCTACCTAATTTCCGGAACGGGCAAGATGCCCATTCTACCTAATTTCCGGAACGGGCAAGATGCCCATTCTACCTAATTTCTGGAACGAGCAAGATGCCCATTCTACCTAATTTCCGGAACGGGCAAGATGCCCATTCTACCTAATTTTCGGAACGGGCAAGATGCCCATTCTACCTAATTTCCGGAACGGGCAAGATGCCCATTCTACCTCACTCTTAAAATCATTAATTAGGTACCTTAAACCGCATTCTCCAGGCGTTTCAATCCCTGTTGAATAACTACCTCAATGCGCTTACGAGCATCTAAATCCTGGGGATGATTGGCAATCAGTTCTTGTCTGAGCTTATTAAGAGCCATTAGATGGGCTCCAACGGCAGATTCCGAGGATAACAGGGGTTCTTGAGCTTCAATAGTCTCCAAATCCATGATAATCTCAGATACAGGTCGAGACCGATCGATAGCTTTAAATCCTGCTTCTTCTAAGCGAGGCTGCAAAACGGTTTTGAGGACATCTGCTTCTTCTGGTCTATCCCACAGATGGAATAGAGGCCATAAATCCAGAATGTCGGCTGATCTTACTCCCCGCAATAGTGCTGCTCCTGCAATTAACTTTAAGCCTTTGACTACCCGCCGATCTGAGAAGTCAATACCTTCTGCTCTCAGCTCCTGAATTAACCGGCCATATTCTGGCTTAATCTTGGCTAAATTCACTTCCAGTAATTTTCCATGCAAATCCAGGATGTCCTCCAGTTTCACACTCGCTAAGAGCTTACTGGTGGCTTGACCTTTAATCTCCCGTTTAGCGGCTTCAATCTTTTCTCGCTCAAGTTCCCACCCTTGTCCTAGGAGTTCGTCAATTTGATTGTCTTCAACCTTGTTTACCTCCAACCGCAGTACAAAGCGATCAGCAAAGGCGTGGAGGGAGGGGTCATCTGGCACACTATTAGAAGCACCAATTAAACAAATCAGGGGTACTGACTGACGTTGAGAACCGTTGTAGAATACTCTCTCATTGAGAATAGTCAACAGGGAATTTAAGATGGCACTACTGCCCTGAAACACCTCATCCAGAAACACAATCTGCGCCTGGGGAAGCATACCTTCGGTGCTGATGTTGTAACTCCCTTTCTGGAAAGCGGCCAGGTCTAGAGGACCAAAAAGTTCTGAAGGTTCAGTAAAACGAGTTAATAAATAAGAAAAACTCTGAGCATCTATCAGGTCAGTGTAGCGATTAATAATTGCCGTTTTAGCGGTTCCTGGAGGACCAATTAGCAATAAATGTTCCTGGCAAACTGTGGCTAATACCAGTAGCTCAATGGCTTGGTCTCGCCCGGTAAACATTCCTTTGAGAGTGTATTTGACGCTGTTTAAACGTTTAATGGTGCTATTAATAGTCATTAGGGAATAGGGAACAGGGAGCAGGGAACAGCGAGTAGGGAGTAGGGAGTAGGGAGTAGGGAGTAGGGAGTAGGGAGTAGGGAGTAGGGAGTAGGGAATAGGGAACAGGGAGTAGGGAATAGGGCTCAAACCCAGATAGGTGTTGGGTTAATGGTTTTAGGTATTGGGTAAAATGAGCGCATCGGTGTCATTTGTATTTCCCAGCAATTGAAGCAATTTTCACCATACAACGTCAATGATAGTTTTAATCAACCACTACGCCATGACGATGTTCGCGCTTCACCTAACCCCATTAACCTAACCCCTGTAAGATTTTCAATTAGCTTGTCACCCCGTGAGCCCAAATGTAAAAAACCTACCCTTGTGACACTGCCTATTCCTCTGGCTCCATCGGTAGAGTTATATCTAAAACTATGAGAAACTTAGCATCAGGCAGCAGCTGTTTCATGGTCTGCGAATAACCTTTGGCATCACAACAGTTGCGGAACCGAGCGAAAACGACTGGTGGCATCGGTGGTAATAGCCGAACCAGTACCCATGGGTATAGGCTTGGACGATGGGACATAATTATGAAGTTATCTCCTTTACTTTAAGGGGTACCCAGAGCCAGCCTTCGCCCTTGCAAGTACGTCGGGCTGGCTCTTCCCGTGGATTTGAATGTCCACTGTTTCAGTGTAGCATAAAAAATTGCACATTATAGCATATTTTTTAAATTTTTGTAAAAAATTATTGAGAGAGTCGCCAGAGGTATAGCGCTACGCGCAATGGCAAGAGGCAAAGGTGCGCTACGCGCAAGCCCTGGGAGTCGGTAAAAGCGGGAAATGGGGAGAATTATCCCGGGATGGTGTATTTTGATACATATTTAAGGATTTTATACGTAATCAAAGTACATACTTGCTCCTTTGTAAAAAACCTATCCTTGTAAGGGGGTTAGGGGTGGGTTCCGATTCCCGATTCCCGATTCCCGATTCCCGATTCCCGATTCCCGATTCCCGATTCCCGATTCCCGATTCCCGATTCCCGATTCCCGATTCCCTACTCCCGATTCCCTACTCCCGATTCCCGATTCCCGATTCCCGATTCCCGATTCCCGATTCCCGATTCCCGATTCCCGACTCCCGACTCCCGACTCCCGATTCCCGACCCAAATGTAAAAAACCTACCCCTGTGAGATCTGCTCATCTCCCCCGATCAGAGGCACCATTGCTACTACTGGTCGAGGTCGATCACCACTTCTAACTCCTTCAAAACCAGAGCTTCGACGTTCAGCGGTGCTGGCAAGTCTTTGTGTAGTAGCCTTCCGTAGTAACCCCACTAATTCACCTAAACGGTAGGCATCAACTGGACGGGGTGGTTTTTCGCAGTGTAATCCCACACAAGCATCCCGGAATATAGAACGGATGTCATCCCCGCTCATCCCCTCTGTTTCGGTTGCAATCAATTCCAGCAGTTCTGAGGATACCTCAATGTTAAAATGCTGGGCGTGAACTTGAGCGATCGCTCGTCTGGCTCTGAGATTAGGCCGACCAATTGCGATCGCTTTAAAACGACTGGGACGTAACAATGCTTCATCAATAATATCAAGGCGGTTAGTTGTGCCAATCACCAGCATGGGAACATCGGGACGAAACCCATCCATTTCCGTCAGAATTTGGGCAACTAGAGCGTTTCCTGCCCTGGTGCCACCATCATCTCGTCCAGAACGCTTGGTGGCAATGGAATCAAACTCATCAAAAACTAGGACTGCTGGAGCATTGCGCCTGGCTTCGGCAAACAGTTCCCTTACCTTCCGCTCACTTTCACCAACGTACATGTCCGTGACTTCTGGGCCGGAAACTACCTGGATAGTGGCGTTGAGTTGATTAGCGATCGCTTTGGCAAATAAGGTTTTACCTGTACCTGGGGGTCCGTGAAAAATAAATCCCCTCGGAATTAATTCCCGTCTTAATTGCTCGTTGGGGAGGTCATAGGAGCCTGTCATCAAGCGAATTGCTTTGTTTAATTCTGCTTTAACCTGTTCGTAACCCCCAATATTGGCAAAGGTCACATCAGGCACTTCAAAATTCACAGAGGTTTGAGCTTTAAAGGCTCGGATGGCTTGATAAAGCCTGGTTACGGGAACTTTTTCTGTTCCTGCTTGCTCCTGAACGGCATATTTAATGGCGTGACGTAAGCGAATTGGGTTCATCCCTGCGACATTTTTATAAAGCCCCTCTGGGTCAAAATCCTGGAAATGTGCTGCCTCATCTGCGGTAACTAAGGCTCTACCAATGGATGTTTCCTCACCATTAGGATAAACTACTGTGCGGGATACACCACTAATCAGCAAACGAACTGCAAATCGCGCTGCTAGGACTTCTGGAATATCCTGGGAGCGGTCAGCAAAGGCTAAAATTAAGCGATCGCTTTGTTTATAAACTAATTCAATCAGTTCCCTCGATTCTGTGGGTAAATTAGCATCACTGCCCCCCGCCAGCAAATCTAAATGGGGAATAACTAACACATCTCCTTGCTTGAGAGCGTTAATCAGATGTTTGAGAGTTGCTAGTTGACGTTGACGAAGACTGCGAGCCATCAGACCTGATTCGTCTTCCTCAGGCACACTCAGCTCGACTGGGTTAAGATTAGCTCGTCGTGCCATTTCCTGCCAAAGGTTTGCAACCACCAGCTTTTCACAGACAATTAAAACTGAAAGTTCTGCCCTCAAAAAGGATGCGGCTGTATCAATCTCCCTGGCATAAGCCAGTATGACTGCATCTTTTTGCTTGACATGAGTAGGCAAGGTATGATCCCCTGGTGTTGAGAGGTGATCAGCTTGATTGTCTGGTTTCTGTTGAGTAGGAGCAGCTGGCTGAGACTCTGTAGCACTAGGCTCGCTATCTGGGGCTGAGCTATCCTCTTGAGTCTGATCACTAATCACTAAACCAGGAGGACGATACAGAGGGCAATCCCAGGGTTCTTCAACAGCCATGATCAGGAATTTTCCTATTTCCTGCTCCATCAGACTTTCATCGATCGGCTCGGTGCTAAGAGCAGGAGCTTGAGAGAGTAACTCCCCAAGTGTTATGGATTCGTCACTGTATAAAATATCTTGGAACTGTTCAAGATTTCCCAACGGAACCAGCTTAATTTTTCTCCTTCTACTCATAAGTAATAGGGGTTAGGGGTTAGGGGAATTCTTTGACGTTGATTCCCTATCTTAATGCAGCACATCCCTATTCCCTATTCCCTGTTCCCTATTCCCTGTTCCCTATTCCCTAAAAATAGCAAAGGGCTAAGTCCTCCCAACACCCCCAGCCACACGAAAACCAACAACGCCGTTGACGAAAACGCGCGCGCCATAGATGAAGCGGGAGGCAGAACGGCAATCCCTAGGATCGGAGTACCACGAGCCGCCCCGCAGACTATGATAACCATCCTGATTATCATTAATCCCCCAAATACTTCCATCACTAGGGGCTCCTTCGTAATTATTATGGTAAGTATCTGCACAGTACTCCCAAACATTCCCGTGCATATCATATAGGCCAAAGCCGTTAGGGGGAAAACGTCCTACTTCGGTAGTTTCTCCTCGATATTCCCCTTTTGGTTCCTTTCTATAAGTTCTAGTTGCCCTATAGTTAGCTAATTTACTGGTTAGGGTCTCTCCATAATGGAATGGTGTGGTTGTTCCGGCTCTACAGGCGTATTCCCATTCCCCTTCACTCGGTAATCTATATTCTGTTCCTGTATGTTTAGAGACGCGATCGCAGAATTCCACTGCATCGAACCAGTTTACTTCCTGTACTGGTCGATTCTCTCCTTTAAAAAAAGAGGGGTCTGGATCTAAGTCCCGGTTAACTTTTGGTAGCTTGGCTACTGCTCGCCATTGCCCCTGGGTTACTGGATATTTCCCCAGGAAAAACCCTTTAATGCTTACTTCGTGTTGAGGTCTTTCATTGTTATCACTCCCCCTCTCACTTTCCGGGGCACCCATTAAGAACCTTCCGGCTGGGATATACACCATCTCTAGCTTGACTCCATTTCCGAGATTTTCAGTCAAATAACTTGCTTGTTTATTTTCCCTGTTGATTATTTTTCCTCTATGGTTCACTGTTACGAATTCAAAGGAAAAGGTTTTTAACTCTTCTTCTTCTTCTGGTTGCGGTATTCCTGTGGCTTCTCCTAGGGTCCCCATCGCCCATTTTTCCCATTCTGCTATGGCGTTGGGGATTCTGGCTTTTACTGCTGCACTATAGATTAGAGTGCTTAAATCTGGCCTGTTTAATACTTCTGCTACTCTTATTGCCCATTCATATAGGTGCTTTGGTTGGGGATTTTTAAGGGAGTTTACTAGTTTCCTTACTCTAGAGGCGGCTGAGGCTTTCTTTCTTTGATTTACTTCACATCTTGCTGTTATTAACTCTTTCTCTAGTTTTTCGATTGTGCTTTTTGCTTCAACTTCTTCTAAGATGGCGTAGCTTTGATATATTTGCTTGAGTTGGTCTGCTCCTACCCATGCTGCTTTTAGGGGTTCTCCTGCTTGGAGCCAACATTTTGCTGCTGGTTGAGCTTGTGAGTTATTCTGGTAGCAGCGCGCCGCCTTTGACCAATCCTGTACTTGAACATAGCACTGAGCTGCTTTTTCCCACTTTTCCTGTTGTTCGTAGATCGCCGCCGCTTCCCGGTATTCTCCTATTTCTTCCCATACTCGACTAGCATCGGCTAGCCATCCCGCTTTGACGTAGCATTGGGCGGCTTTTTGTAGCATTTCTCGCTTTTTGCTGTTATTCATAATTTCCGTCGTAAATTGAACAGCTTAATCCCCTCACGGTAAGAATAACTAAGATAGCGATGGCGACGTAGAGCCTCCATATCTGCACGCTCAATTGCCCATAGAGACTGCCACCAATTGGCAACTGACAAAGCATCTTGCAAACGACTGTCATCACTGGCTGCTTTTGGGTCAGTCATAACAGCAGCGGCAGCTTTTACTTGATTGATTACTTCCTGGTGATGATAAATCATTGCAGCTTCATAAACCTCAATCACAAAATCACGGTTTTTTTCGGAACCAGGGCGCAAACGCTCAAGTAAATTAGACCGCCAGTTGCGAACTTTGATATCTAGAGTTGGTTTAGCCAGATGCAAAGTCAGAGACAATCTTGTTGATGGCTGTTCAAGAAGTTTCAGTATAAAATCAAAAGCTAAATTTTCCTGACCAGTTGCGGGTCGATTTAATACTGCTGTTAGCAGGGATACCTGTCGGCAATCATCAGCTATCTCATCTGCCAGAAACGGCAAAGCTGGGGCAACTAGACCATGTCGCACTACCCAATCCCCTGAAGAGCATGGGGAAGAGCATGGGTCTGATAAAGCGGTAATTAGGGTACGAGCTAATTTTAGGTTAGCTGTTCCCAGGGCCGCAGCCAGAATAATTCCCCCCACACCAAGGGGACTATTATCTCCTAATGGGGGCATTTCCCAGCCTAGTCTAGCTGCCGTTACCGCCGTTAGTTGTTGCAGTGCCTGGCTAAGAGCAACGGGAGGATTAGCTAACTTTTCTGTAGCAGACAAATCCCCTTGGGGTGGGGTGACTATCCCTTCAGGATTGGTCATAGCCCACTGAATGACTCTTAATGCTGTATCAGTTGCGCTCATTAGTTAACCAATAGGGACAAATAACCATTTGATTACCCTGACGCACATAAAACCTTAAGGTACGCTTATTCCTATCTAGATTAATCAATCCTGCTAACTGCCAAGAAATAGTAAAGGTGCTGAAGTGTAATGCTACATCAATCGAAGATAAGCCAAATCCAGAAGTGGCTGGAAATAAGTGAGTATGATACCAACCCAAAAGACGTTTCCCTAGATGATTTTGACGTAGAGTACGCTTAACGTCTACAAAAGAATCCCCCTTAAAAGTTAGATGCAGAAATGATGCTCCTGTATGTGTTGCGGTTAAAGCATCCGTTACTTCTAGGAGATAGGTATTTTGATTATCTCCATCTCGATAGACTCTACCAATCAAAAACCCTCCTTCTTCAACCTTGTGGGAAAAGGGACGCTGTTTACACAGGTCTTGATGAAGGAATTTTGATAAAACAATTTTTACCGGGAGCTGGTTTAGAGCATCTGGCAATTCAGTTGTATTCCTGGTATTTCCAGACGTTATGTGGTTTTCGGTTTCCTGTCCCCTATCTCCGTTTGCTTCTGTTAAATTAAATGAATTTTCTATATAAACTTGGGAATCCGCTGTCACTCCAAAATCAGCCAGGGTTTTAATCGGGGGTTCTGCCTCAGCCAAACGACGAATGTTAAAATTAGGCTTTCCCCCTGGTGGATAGGGAGAAACAGTTATTTTTCCTGGTGGTCTTAAATCCGTAGTGGCAATGGTAGCCCTTGATGGTGGACTAGTGACAGGAGGTATTCCAGGGACATCCAATCGAAATCCCCACCGTGTTTCCTCTGGGTACTGCTCAATCAATTTTGCCCTAAGGGTTTGGGTAACGACATCATAAAGGGGATGGGGATGTTGGTAGATTACAAAATTTCCCTGGTACACTTTAACGTAAGTATACCCGAAACTCGGTACAAGATTTTCCACCAGAGGAGGCTCCATGGAGAAAGATTCTTCAGGTACCTGGAGAATTATGATGAACAGAGATTCCAAAAGCAGAGAACGTCCCAGTATTCCTTCCATGGATTCCCTTAGAATCGGCATAAAAGGGATTGTCCCGAAGAGTTTGCCCTGATCTCCTCGGTATAGTTCAATCTGATAGTCCTTCTGATTGCTCATCCCCTCACCCGTTTGATAGTTAGTGGTGGTGGATTTCGTGACAGCTCCTACACTGACCTTAGAGGTTCAGTGTAGGCTTCCCAGCCAATCCGGGCATCCCTTAGGAGGCGCTGGGCTTTAAGAACGGACTGCCCTTCCGCTCTATTTTTTATATTTATTGCTGCATTGTGGTCTCTGTCCAAACTACAACCGCAGTGAGGACAATCGTGCCAACGGACGTGCAACTTTTTAGGAACTTTTTTCCCACAATCAGAGCAATTCTGTGAAGTATTCTGGGCACTTACTGGAACCGCCAACAAGCCAGCATTTAAGGCTTTGCTCGTTAGGATTGCTAGAAAGCTTGACCAGCCAGCATCCAACACAGATAATGCTAATCGGGTTTTGGCAAGCCCTTTTACATTTAACTTTTCGTGAGCAACTACATCATATTTTGACAGCAAATAATTGGCTGTTTTAAAGTGAAAATCTTTTCGCTTATCGGCGACATTCTTGTGTTGCTTTCCAAGTTGTTTGATAGCTTTCAGTCTATTGTTACTTCCTTTTTTCCGTCGAGATACCCGTTTTTGAATAACTTTTAATCTTTTTTGGGCTTTTCGATAATACTGGGGAATATCAATGGTTTCTCCTTCCGAAGTGGTTAAAAACTCCTTAAGGCCAACGTCAATCCCAACTATTGAATTAGGGTTGATATCAGGCTTAACTTCAGGCACTGTTTTGTCTTCTAGAGACAGAACCAAGTAGTAGCCATCACATTTCTTGGTAATAGATGCAGTTTTAATTTTGAATCCGTCAGGAATAGGGCGATGCAGGACAACCTTGACCATACCTATTTTTGGGAGGTTGATCAGATTACCCTCTAGGCATTCGTCCTTGATCTGTGGATAGGTAAAAGTACGGTAGCGGTGACGTTTTTTGAACCTAGGTTTGCCGCTTCGTTTTCCGTTGATGTCTCCTTTGATAAATCTATCAAAGGCTAGCTTTACCCTTTTGACCACATCCTGAAGCACTTGGGAATGAATGTCTTTATACCAAGGGTGAGTCTCTTTGAGACTAGGTAAATATTTCTTCTGGCTGTAATAATCCGGGTTTTCTCTCAATTCGGAAATATGACAAACAAGAGGACAGGCGTTAATAGAACAGCGATTTTGATCGTACCAATTGAACCGATCAGCCAAAAGGTAATTGTACTGAGCGCAAAGCATAGACAACCAGTTGTCTATCTGTCTTTTTTGTTCTTTTGTTGGCTTCAATCGGTATTGGTAAGCAATTCTCACCGTGTTGCCCTCTTTTTTATCGACCTATTACAATTATACTATACGTACAGTCATATGGCAATTCATAATGAAAGATAAAAAATTAACAATCAGGATTACCAACTTTGAGAAAAGACAGTTAGCACAAGAGGCAGAACGACGCGGAATGACTCAGTCAGAGTTAATAAGGAGTTTGATAGCTCGCTTCCCTGATCCGAAAGACCCTGTGCAAAATTCATCCCACACCTATGCTACGCATTAGGATGTGGGGCTTCTTTTGCCGGACAGCTAACTGATGGAGTTCTTTGCGAATTGCTGATTCTCCCCCTCGGAGCTCAATAGCTATCTGACCCTCTGGAGAAATTGCCCAAATTTGAGCCTCTTGGTTATAACCTTCCTCAAGGGCATAATTCTGGTAGCTGGCAATATCAATCAATAATTGACATAGCTTACCAAAATCTAAACCAGGACGATAGCGATCGCCTAAGGCACCCAAACAGACCAAACCAGTTTCAGAATGGATATTGGGATGAAAGATCAGAGTTTGCCAAAAAGCTTGGGGTGCTTGCATGGGGAATGCACCAGGTAGAACCAGGAAAACCTCATGGTTATCAATCGGTTGAGGGTTTTCTCCAGGTGCCCTCGGTGGTGCAAAGCTTGGGGCTTGAAAATTCAAGAGATATTCTGTCGGGGCTTGATGAGCATTAGCAGAGACTTTAAAACCAGGATGGGCTTGAGCATAAGCGATAATCTGGTTCTTAGCACGGGCTAGGGCTTCCTCTCGCAGTTGAGGATGAATCGCACCTGCGGTAGCTTCAGGGGAAACACTAAAGGTGTCATCGTCTTGAATATTAGCCTCATGCAAGGTCTGATCCGGCTTTAGGCGTTCCATTGAGCCATCTTCATTGACCTTGTCAACAACAACTTCCCGTTTCCTGCCTGTCCTATCTTGAAGCATGTCAGTATACACTTCTGCCATAACCCCTTCAGCAATTTCCCTGACACAAGTATCGGAACTAACATCTTCAATGGCAAATCGGGCTTGATCTGGTCCCTCAACAAAGATGCGACTGATGAGATAGGGTTGGGGGTCTTCGGTTAATACATTAACTCGTACGGAATTTTGGTTAGATTGGAGGATAGTTTGAAGTCCTCA
>NZ_JAAHIG010000283.1:0-11628 GCF_010692305.1 Moorena sp. SIO4G3
GGGGAGGGGGGGGGGGGGGGGGAGGGGGAGATGGGGAGATGGGGAGATGGGGAGATGGGGAGATGGGGAGATGGGGAGATGGGGAGATGGGGAGATGGGGAGATGGGGAGATAGGGAGATGGGGAGATGGCAAAGATTTTTATAGCGTTAATCATACTTATGAGATACAGGAGGTACAGTCAACTTAGTTACCCCTACTCCCTACTCCCTACTCCCTTAATGGAGTGTGGGGAGATGAAAGTGATGTGTAGCAACCTGATTTGCGTTCACGTTTGTCCATTAGAAGTTAACGTTTTTTGTTAAGTTAAATTATTAAGTATTGAGTTTTTACGTATTATTATTAATATTTTTTTAGAAGCAAGCCTAACATTCCCCTTGATGGCAAGAGGAATCCCATAAACAGCAGAATATCTCAAGGCAATACCAAAAAATTTAATATTTTTTTAAAAATTACTCTAGACCTAATCCTTGACTTACTGGGATATACTAGAGATTGCTGGATAGTTATAGGAAAGTTCGGTTAACTATCCACAAGTAAAAGAAAAAATAGTATAAGGACAAAATAGTATAAGGAAGAGTATTAGGAATAATATCGATAATCGGTGAGCCTTCCTTCTAGAGGTCTTATATAGCTTCTATCGCAGTTATGAGGTACAGTCTTATTTGAGGCTGATTCTCTGTCTTGATGCAGTCGCTCATGGGGGGAACCCCCAAGACCGCGCTGCATCGCTTAAAACCCTCTTTACTTTTGCCTTTTGCCTTTTGCCTTTTGCCTTTTGCCTTTTGCCTTAAAAGGATAAGCAATGTCCTTCAACTGTTGCTGAGAATTGCTATAACTGTTGATAATCCTGGATTAAGGTCGGAGAATTATGGTAGGAATAGATTTACCAGCACAACAAACCAAATTGGATCATGAACCGATTCATGTGATTGGTCAAATACAGCCTCATGGGGGACTCTTGGTACTGGAAGAGCCTGAGCTGAAAATCTTACAAGTTAGCAACAATACCTCTAGGGTTTTGGGAATCCCTGCCGAAGCCATGCTAGAAAAAACCCTAGAAGATGTACTTGACCCATTCCAAGTGGAGAGAATTAAAGCTGGGTTATCTGAGGAAAATCTAGACCTGATCAATCCTACTAAAATTTGGGCGAGGAAAAAGGGCGATGATTATGCAGTATTTGATGGTGTATTTCATCGTAACTCAGATGGATGTCTGATTCTGGAATTAGAACCAGCAGTTTCCCGGGAGACTATCCCATTTTTAAGCTTTTATCATCTAGCAAGAGCTTCCATTAACCAGCTCCAACAAACTTCAAATCTTCGGGATTTTTGTCAAATCATCGTCAAAGAAGTGCGAAAGGTCACTGGGTTTGACCGGGTGATGCTATATAAATTTGAAGATGATGACCATGGAGCCGTTATTGCGGAAGAAAAACTAGACAGTCTGGAATCTTACCTAGGCTTACACTATCCAGAATCGGATATTCCTAAACCAGCCAGACGATTATTCTGTTCCAATTGGATCCGCTTAATTCCAGATGCAAATTCCCAACCTGTTGAAATTTTTCCTACCGATAACCCGATCACAAATCGTCCCCTTGATTTAACATTATCGATTCTCAGAAGTGCTTCTCCCTGTCATATCAAGTACCTCCACAATATGGGAGTTGGGGCGTCTTTGACGATTTCACTAATTAAAGATAAAAAACTCTGGGGACTTATTGCTTGTCATCATCAAACCCCTAAGTATGTATCCTATGAGTTGCGCAAAGCTTGTGAATTTTTAGGACGAGTGATCTTCTCAGAAATTTCAGCCCGAGAAGAGACGGAAGACTATGACTATCAGATGAAGTTGTCCTATACTCAATCGATATTGATTGAGTATATGTCCCAAGAAGAAAACTTTATTGATGGCTTAGTTAAGCATGACCCTAATTTACTGGACTTGACTAATGCTCAAGGTGCAGCAATTTGTTTTGGGGATAATTTTACGGTTATTGGTGAAACCCCTAGTGAAGAAGACCTGAAGTTTTTGGTGCAATGGCTGAAACAGAATGTTAATGAAGAGGTGTTCTATACCGATTCCCTGCCTCGCCTTTATCCTGATGCACAACGGTTTAAAGATATTGGTAGTGGCTTGCTAGCCATCCCAATTTCCAAGAGAAACTATGTGCTGTGGTTCCGACCAGAGGTGATTCAAACTGTTAATTGGGGGGGAGACCCCAATAAAGCCTTTGAAACAACCCACACAGAGGGGACTTTGCAACTGTCGCCCCGTAAATCCTTTGAACTGTGGAAAGAAACCGTTCGCTTAACCTCTTTACCCTGGAAACAGGTGGAAATTAAGACAGCACTGGAACTGAGGAAAGCACTGATTAATATTGTCCTGCGTCAAGCTGATGAATTGGCTCAATTGGCTCAGGATCTAGAACGTTCCAATGCTGAACTGAAAAAGTTTGCTTATGTGGCATCCCATGACCTGCAAGAACCCCTGAATCAAGTGGCGAATTATGTGCAGCTGTTAGAAATGCGCTATAATGACAGACTTGACGAAGATGCCAGCGAGTTTATTACCTTTGCGGTTGAGGGAGTCAGCCTCATGCAAACCCTGATTGATGATGTGTTGGCTTACTCGAAAGTCGATTTGCAGGGCATTGAGTTTAAACTGACGGAAGTGGAGACGGCCTTAGACCATGCTCTGGCTAATTTGCGGGGACGCATCCGTGAAACTGGGGCAGTGATTACCCATGACCCGTTTCCAACAGTTATGGCTGATAGCACCCAGTTGATGCAACTGTTCCAGAACTTAATCGGTAATGCGATCAAGTTCCGCAGTGAACAGCCGCCGGAAATCCATGTGGGGGCAAAACGACTGGAGGATGCATGGCTATTTTCAGTGCAGGATAATGGCATTGGCATTGAACCGCAGTTTAGCGATCGCATTTTCGTGATCTTCCAACGTCTGCACACCCGGGATGAGTATCCTGGCACAGGTATGGGTTTGGCTATCTGTAAAAAGATTCTGGAGTGCCACCGGGGCAAAATTTGGGTAGAGTCAGAACTAGGTCACGGTGCCACCTTCTATTTTACAATTCCAGTAAGGGGACGCGAGCGTGAGCGTAGAAACGGACGAAAGACACAAAATCATATTTTTGGTTGAAGACAATAAAGCCGATATTCGCTTAATCCAAGAAGCGTTAAAAAATAGCTCGGTACCCCACCAGGTAGTAACGGTCAGAAATGGCATGGACGCTATGGCTTACTTACACCAAGAAGGAGAGTATGCTGATGCCGTCCGTCCAGACCTGATCGTGCTAGATTTAAACTTGCCAAAAAAGGATGGTCGAGAGGTGCTCGCAGAGATTAAAGCTGACCCTAATCTCAAACGGATTCCTGTGGTGGTATTAACTACCTCAAGAAATCAGGATGACATTTTCCAGAGTTACGACTTGCATGTGAATTGCTATATCACCAAATCCCGCAATCTTAGCGAATTATTCAAAATCGTCAAAGGAATTGAAGACTTTTGGCTCTCGACTGTCACCCTGCCATCACAATAAAGGGATTAGGGATTAGGGATTAGCCATAAACCATGAGACACTAAGGATTAAACATCAGGGTTGACTAACACAAGCGATGCAGCGCGGTCTTGGGGAGCCAGTGCGGTCTTGGGGGTCTCCCCCATGAGCAACTGGCGTGGTTTCCCCCACTCGCTATTGCATCAAGAAAAATCAGGAAAGCAATGAGGATTCTCTATCAAAGGAGAAATCCAGACCAATAAGCTCACAGAAGAAATACTCAAAGGTAATGCCTGAAGGCTCAGTAAAAATCTTGTTAATTGAGGACAACCTGGCAGAAGCCAGATTGTTACAAGAGTTTTTGAAAGAAGCTCAGTTCAGGCAGTTTAGTCTAGTTCATGTCAAGCGGTTGCGGGATGCACTCCAGGAAATCGCTCAGGCTAGAGCAATCTCAATTCCCTACGATGTGATCTTGTTAGATCTGACTCTACCGGACAGCCAGGGACTAGCATCCCTCGGACCCTTGATGAAGCAAGCGCCTAGTTTACCGATTGTAGTGCTAACCAATACCAATGATGATGAATTAGCGATTGAGGCAGTTCGTCAAGGAGCACAAGATTATCTAGTCAAGCGGCAAGTCAAGGGAAAAATGCTGGTTCGTTCCTTGCGCTATGCTATTGAACGTAAGCACGCAGCAGTTGCATTACGACAAGAAAATCAAGCCCTAGAAAGTCAGGTTCAGGAACAAACCGCTGAGTTGGTTAGAGCCAAAGAAGTCAACCAGCGCAAAGCTGAATTTGTTTCCATGCTCTCTCACGACTTTCGTAATCCCTTAAATACAATCCTCCTTTGTTCTGGATTGCTCCAAGACAAAGAGGAACAATTACCTAAAGAGAAAAAATTGGTTCATTTGCGCCTAATTCGCTCGGCCATCAAAAACATGGCCCAGTTGTTGGATGAGGTTTCATTAATCAGTAAAGCTGATTCCGGCAAACTCCTGTGTCAACCTACTCGGTTGGATTTGAAACGGTTTTGTCACCAATTAGTGGAAGAGTTACAAATCAGTAGCAAGAACAAGCATCAGCTAGTTTTTACCACTCAAGGAGAATTGAGGGAAGCCCTATGGGATGAAAGATTGCTGCGACACATTTTTAGCAATTTGCTCACCAACGCTATTAAGTACTCACCCACAGGGGGAACAGTTCTGTTTGAACTGATTGCTCAGACAGAATGTGTTATCTTCCGGATTCAAGACCAGGGGATGGGCATTCCCCCAGAAGAGCAACCGCAACTGTTTGAGCCTTTCCATCGTGCTAGCAATGTTGGCACAATTCCTGGTAGTGGCTTAGGACTAGCTATTGTTAAAGAGTGTGTGGACGCTCATGGTGGTGATATTTCTCTCAAGAGTCAGTTGGGAGAGGGTACGACATTTACCGTTAGTTTACCGTATTAGGTTTTAGGGAATTAAGAATTAAGAATTGAGAATTGAGAATTAAGAATTGAGAATTGAGAATTAAGAATTAAGAATTAAGAATTAAGAATTAAGAATTAAGAATTTAGAATTAAGAATTAAGAATTAAGAATTAAGAATTGAGAATTAAGAATTAAGATGCGTTCGCGTAGCGTGGCCTACGGTCAATCGCGTAGCGTGGCCGTAGGCCAATCGCAAAGGTAATCATTCAGGTATCAGTATTCAGCTATCAGCATTAACTTGATATGTGAATACTCACTACAATATTGATGATCCTGATTATCCTAATCCAGAGCAACTGACTAATAAAACCTGACCAATGTTGGGTTTCGTACCTCAACCCAACCTACGCGCTTTGCACCATTTTAGTTAGTTGTGCCAGGGTCATAAATTAACTATTAAGCATTAACTATTTACTATTAACTATTTACTATTTATTTTGCCATGGCTCCAAGCAAAGAAGAAAAAATTAAAGGCTCCCTATTAGGACTGGCCTGGGGAGATATCCTCGGTTGTCCTGTCGAGGGTTGGCGCGGACACGAAATTCAGACCATCTATGGCGACTACCAACAACTCCCCCAGGAATATCCTTTGGAAAAGATGCGCTTAGTGATGGTGAAAAAAATCAAGCGTCTGAGACCTTTAGGACTGTACTCCGACGATACCCAACAGGCCCTCGGATTAATCAATATATGTCTTTCTCAGAGATGCTGGTCAAAACAGGCATGGGCAGAATTATTAGTTCAAGGCATGGCAAAAAAAGCATGGCGAGGTTACGGGAAAAACTTCTCTGCTGCCATACGCAAACTTGCCAAAGGAAATCAGCCCGAACTCAGTGGTAGTTCCTCCGCAGGTATTGGAGCAGCCATGCGAGTTGCTCCTTTGGGAGCAGTGTATCGAGATAACCCAGCAGTTCTTGCCACAGCAGTGATGGAAGCAAGCCTAATAACCCACGGACATATTAGTGCAGCAGCTTTTGCCTATGCTGTTGTGTATACCGTAGCGGCCTTGATTGGGGGACAAACTCCCCAGGAAATCAAAGACTCACTAGGGTCGGCAGTGGCTTCAGTAGAAACAGAGTGGTTAGAAAATCATTTGGATTGGACTATTGAACGCTCCGTGGGACATCTTGTTTCCCAAAGCATTGCCAAGATATTGACTCAGAAGTGGAACAACTGCGAACAACTGCGACAGCAAATTTCCCAAACAGCTAAACCCCATCTAGCTCAAGGGTTTACCAAGGCTCATCCCAATCAGGGTTTTGTTCTGTTAGGGGGATTACATGGGGAGCATGTCACTTATGCAGAACATTTGTACTAAATCTCTAGCCCCCTCATGGGTTTAAGCCAAGCCCATATGGTAAATAGTTCATCTGTTCTGCAACTTTGACCTGTTCCCCATCAGTTGTGCCGCTTGTGCGCTACCAACAAACATTTGTTTTTAAACTATTCTCATAGCCGTATAGTTTATCCCTCTTCTGTCAGTTTCCGAATTCAATGAGTAACAAATAAGCCAGATTATCCAGAATAAAAAAAGGGTTGACATTGATTAATTTCACTAATTAGCTGATTCAATCCCAGCAATAACTTACTATTAGGTAAAATATCTAACCAGGGAAAAATGAGCCATAACATCATGATGGGTTGAATCAGTAAACGAAAATTGTTTAACACATTCTTCCATCCACCTTTCGGCTAAGGCCGACGCTGCGCGAACATGATTCCATTGTTGATGATTACTCACCTGGACATCATCAGTATCTGTAACATCCTTGGCCACTTCTGGAGATTGATTTAAAGATAAAAAAGCTGGAGAATTTAAACTAATCATGGCTGAGGGGGTGACGAAATAAGCTAAAACGCAGATTCTATAAGCGACATAGCCCTTAAACCTCGTTGATAATACTTTCGTTGTCTTGATGCAAAGCGCGAGTGGGGGAAACCACGGCAGTTGCTCATGGGGGGAACCCCCAAGACCGCACTGCCTCCCCAAGACCGCGCTGCATCGCTTATTAGGATTTAATTTCATTAATTCGGTTACTAATTCTAGACAAACATCCTTAAAATTTATCCAGGTTTGCTGACGGGGTGACAAAAAGCCTTAAAAGCCTTACTGGGTATGGGGTGTGGGGTGGAGGTTGTAGGGGAAACCACCCCTAACCCCTCCCAGGAGGGGAAACATCAGGAGCTGGCCAGGTTGGTAGAGAAGGTTGAATCAGGTTGGGGACCCAATGAAATTGCACCGGGTCACTCCAAATTCCCTTCTATTTTCCCCACACCCCATACCCGTTCGCCCACACCCTGTCTACTTTTTAGCCTTGTTGTCACCCCCTGAGCGTGCTGGTAGTTTGTTTGTGATCAGGGGTGTAGCAATTGATGAAAGATTAAATTGGTATTATAGCTCAGAAGATTGCTCTTTTAAAGATGCGGCTAAAGCTTCTAATCTTTCGCATTCAGATCACCTATTCATCTATTGGTTTTACCTGTATCGGTTTTACAGATTTACCATCTGACCATGTCCCCATGTCAAACTGCAATTGATCCGCTACTGTACCCCGTATCACTTGATCAAGTGCAGACCATATATAACACCAATTCAAGTTGTCAGCCTCAGATTTTGAACCTCCTAAAAGATTAGCCAATCGGTCGTACAACAAAGCGCTTGTATTTGTCACACATTGATTATGATTAGCTAACAAGTTCGGTTCGCCATGGTCATCAGTCTGAGAGAAGTAGATTTTCTTGTTTGGACTTGCTATTGCCTGAAAGGGCTCTGTCCAAGAATCTAGCGTAATGATATGATCGTCCTGGCCATGAAGAATTGCTACAGGCATGGTTAAGCTATGGCCAGTATTCTCAATACTGATCGGGTTTTCGAAAAAGGGTAAATTTGAGGTTAAATTTTTTGAATCAATATCTGGTGTAACTATATCTGGAAGATCTGATAGAGAATCTGACATGGGATCGGCGGCGATAACTTGGAGTGGGTTTAGTTTTTGCTGTACTTCCTGATCTTCTTGAGAAAGGTAGTGAGGCCAGCTAAGTGCCAACAAACCACCAAGAGAGTGACCAAACAGGTAAACGTCTACATTTGAATCATTAAGCGTTTTTTTTGTGGTCGTTGATACTTCCACCTTCTTAAATGCGTCTGACGTACTTTTTATTGCACCTTTTATCCATTCTTCTGGACTATAATTTAGGCTTTTTACAACAGTCTTTATCAGCTCAATCATATTTCCTATACGAAAAATCCTATCATCCTTATAATCATCATGCTGATAGTCGGGGAAAAAGACAAAAAAACCTTGCTTTACTAGATGTAGTAGGTGAGTTTCATAAATCTTTGGTATGCCTAAAGCAAAACCATGCAGGTAAATCACAGCTTTGAAATTTTGGATGTTAGGATCATTAGGATCATCTTGATAGGGTGTACAAGGTATATACGCTTTAATATAGTCACCATTACTATGAGTCCCAAAAATAGAACATTTATACTCCGAAATGTAATCAGAATCAGGTTTTGGGGGTTGTTTTGGGCGTGGCTCAGCAGGTGTGCGAGGAGCTGAATTTAAGCTACACATAGATTAGTTCTCCCAAGTTGAATTTTCGGCACTTTTGAGTAGCAGGGTCGTGCCTGTACCTACAATCTGACCTACAATCACTCTACAATGCTGCGCCAGAAAAAGACATTGATTAAACACGATTTCACTTATGCAGTGTGCCATAGCTTCCGGAAGGCTAGACTTAAAACCAGCTCTGCTAGGATATACGCGAGATGATCCAGAGGTGCTGCCATGTCTGGCAAAGGATTCGGAGAACCCCGGCAATCAGAGACTGATAAGCTAATTAAGCGGATAGTGCGCTACTGCCGTCAGCGTAGTCCAGAGTCTCTAGACAGAATTATGGTTGTCGGGATGTTGGGGTTTTTTCATTTTGATCGCATCATTGTCACCTTCGATGAAGGGAGCATGTCACAAATGCCGAACATTTGTACTAAATCTCTAGCCCCCTCATGGGTTTAAGCTTGCTGTGATGATACATAGTTCATTTGTTCTGCAACGCAAGACCTGCTCCCGATTACATGCCTTGGCAATGGCACTTTTCCCCCAAGACGATCCGGAGTTCCTGCTTGCAGAAATTATTCGTCAAGGATACGACACGGACACCGTTGCGGCCATTTGTGGTGGCATTCTCGGGGCTCGGTTTGGTACTAACTGGATTCCTTTAGAGCGACTGCAAGAGCGGGAGAGATTGGAAAATTACGCTGCAGCTCTAGTAGATTTTTATGTACCTGTAGAACACATAGAAACTTTTCTGGCTAGGGAAGCTGAATTAAGCCAGCAAGAAGCTAACTATCAGAAGAAAGTTATGGCATAACAGTAAGACGGAACAGTTAAAACAGCCAACTCCCATAGTTAGCGTTCGCGTAGCGTGGCCTACGGCCAATCGCAAAAGTAATCATTCAGTTATCAGTATTAAGCTATCAGTATTAAGCTATCAGCATTCACTTGATATGTGAATACTCACTACAATTTGATTATTCTGATTATCCTAATCCAGAGCAACTGACCAATAAAAAGTGACCCCATAAAAAGTGACAAAGAGATGCAGCGCTATGTCACAAGCGCGCATCATTCCCTGTTCCCTATTCCCTGTTCCCTATTCCCTGGGCGCAGGGCTATAACTTTTCTGTTACCGAAACATCCGCTTGGCAATTTCGGAAGCAATTTGCTGACCTAGGCGTTGAGTTTCCTGCTTTAACAAAAGTTCCAGCATCTTCGGTACCGATTCTAGGTCAAACCTAGAGGATTCAATAATCATAGCCCCAATCTTTTGCATCCGCTCCAGGTTAGGAGACTCTAATTTTCCAGTTACATTAACCGCCAAGCCCACCGATGCAGTTATCTGCCCAAGAGTCTTGTATGAAAGATTCTCTAAACTGGTAACCATCTCTTCAACCAGAGCATTACGCAATATACTCCCTTGCTCGGAGTAGAGAAATTCTAACCCCTGGTTTAGGAGCGCACTAATATCAAACTCCCTACTTGTGTGCACCTGACCTAATAACTCCTCCAAAACATCCCATTGAATTCCACCATCTTGATACACAATCTCCTGTAAACAAGTCCTTAATTGGGGGGATGAATCCGTCAACAGACGTTGGGCAACATAGGGATACGTTTCATTGAAGGGCTGAAAATTAGGATTGAGCTTAATCGCTATCCCTTCTAAGGTAGCAGCACTGCGGAAAATCAGGAGGTAGTAAGTGGGTAATTTAAATGGATATTTATAAAGTAACGGGGATAGCTTCCGAATAATACGATTAAAGCCGAATGTTGACACAGTAGCTTCCATCACCCCGCCAAAAATATCAGTTAGTTCAGGAATCAGCGAGGTCAGATCTGTCTCCGGTGGCAAAAAGTCCAGCTTCACATAGTCTTTTGCTAGACCTTCAAAATCACCAATAACAATATGGACAACCGATTCCAGTAAGCGATACCGATAAGAGGGTTCTACCGAGCTCATCATGCCAAAGTCAAGATAAGCCAATTTACCATCAGGGGTAGCCAATAAATTGCCAGGGTGAGGGTCAGCATGGAAGTAACCTTCTTCTAAAAGTTGCCGCAAGCAACACTGAAATCCCACATCGATCAGGGTATTCGGGTCTAATCCCTGGGCTTTAATGGTTTCTAGTTCCGTCAATTTAGTCCCAGTAATCCACTCCATGGTTAACACCCGCCGCCCCGAGTATTGCCAGTATATACGTGGTACAGCGATATTATTAATGTCACCGTAAAGTTGGGCAAATCGTTCCGCATTGCGACCTTCCTGGGTATAGTCCATTTCTTCAAACAAGCTAATAGCTAGTTCGTCGATAAGTGCTACTAGGTCGCTGTGAACAAAGGAGATTGATTCTTGGGCCCATGCTGCTATTTTCCGCAGGATATAGATATCTAGGGAAATACACTCCTCCAGACCAGGGCGTTGCACCTTGACTGCTACGATTTCACCAGTTTTGAGTGTCCCTTTGTACACTTGTCCTAGGGAAGCAGCAGCTACGGGTTTTTCGCTCAGGGAGCCATAGATGTTGTTATAGTTATCCCCTAATTCTTCTTCAATTAACTGATAGGCAATGTGATTAGGGAAAGGAGGTAATTGGTCTTGTAATTTAGTCAGTTCCTCTAAATAAATAGGAGGAACAATATCGGGACGACAGGAAAGGATTTGTCCCAATTTAATGAAGGTTGGACCAAGTTCAGTCAGCTTTTCGCGAAATTCCCAGGCTCGTTGAGGCTGATTTTGGGTAAGGCTACCAGTGACGAAATCCCAGGCTAGCCTGATGCTAAAGGTAATCAATGCCCCTACCAAAGCCATCCTGCGTCCCCAGACTAGCCGAGAACGCTGGCGGTAGTAGTCAGATATGGTTCTTGGCTCGTACTGCAAGGTTAGTATTTTAAGATTTGTTAAATAATTACAAGAAAATTATCTCTTGAACTTTGCGGTTGGTCAAGGGGTCGGGAGTCGGGAGTCGGGAGTCGGGAGTCGGGAGTCGGGTGTCGGGTGTCGGGTGTCGGGTGTCGGGTGTCGGGGGTAGGGTGTCGGGGGTAGGGAGTCGGGAGTCGGGAGTCGGGAGTCGTT
>NZ_JAAHIG010000284.1:0-11595 GCF_010692305.1 Moorena sp. SIO4G3
CCGATTCCCGATTCCCGATTCCCGATTCCCGATTTATATCAATCCTAGTTTTACATCTCAAATTAAAATGCTATATTACTCCAATGTCTTCAAAAAAAAATCGAAAACCCAAAATTAAACCGTTGTTTAAGTGGCGGTTTAATTATCTTTATGATTTGCTACGAGAGCTAGTTAATCGGGAGATGAAGCTACTCTACAAAAGGTCAGCTTTAGGAGTAGCTTGGATGCTGCTTAATCCACTACTTCAGTTAGCTGTTTTTACCTTTGTTTTCAGTTTTGTATTGTCGGTTGATATTCCTCAATATACTTCATTTGCATTTTCGGGTTTGTTGGTATGGACATGGTTTAACAGCTCTCTTTTTCAAGCAACTGGCGTGATTATTCATAATCGCCCCCTGATCCGACAACCGGGTTTTCCAAACGCTATCTTACCGGTGGTGACGGTAACCACCGGTCTGATTCATTTTATTTTAGCCCTGCCAGTATTAGTTATCTTTCTGTTAATCGATGGTGTTCAGTTACAGCCAGTAGTTATACTGTTACCCATCCTACAAGCTCTCCAGTTTGCCGTTACCATTAGTTTAGCCTATCTACTAGCTGGGCTTAATGTAACGTTTCGCGACACCCAGCATACTATCGGTGTACTTTTACAGCTACTTTTTTATGTGACACCGATTTTTTATGATATTACTAATGTGCCGAAAAATTATCAGTTTTTGTATTATCTTAACCCGATGGTGCATCTGGTTAACGCCTATCGCACTGTACTAATTAAAGGCACAGCACCGGATTGGCTAGCTCTACTAGTTATGGCTTTGGTCACGTCAGTATGTTTACCTATCGGTCTTCAAATTTTCCGGTGGCAGAGCGATCGCTTTGTGGAGGAATTATAGATGGTTGATGCAATTATTGTTAAAGAACTCGGTAAACGCTTTAACTACTATCATCCTGACCGACCGTTTACCATTATGGAGGCGGCGCTGTCGGGTTTTCGGCATATTATGGCAGCGGAAAGGTTTTGGGCGTTGCAGAATATTACCTTCACCGTTTCCCCAGGCCAGATGCTGGGCATTCTCGGTCACAATGGGGCTGGTAAATCAACCCTGTTGCGCTTGATTGGTGGGGTTGGAAAACCTGATAAAGGGAAGGTTACGGTTAATGGCTCCATTGGAGCGCTGCTGGATTTGGGAGCTGGTTTCCATCCAGATTTGACTGGGCGAGAAAACGCTTTTGTTAGTGGTGTGGTAGCAGGTCTTACTCGTGAAGAGATGGGGCGACGTTTTGATGAAATCGTGACCTTTGCTGAACTTGAGCCGTTTATCGATAATCCAGTGCGCACTTATAGTACAGGGATGCAGATGCGGCTGGCGTTTTCGGTGGCTGTACACACAGACCCAGATGTGATGCTAGTTGATGAGTTTCTGTCCGTTGGGGATTTGAGATTTCAGGCTAAGTGCTTGGAACGAATTGCGCAGTTGAAAGAGTCTGGCTGTGCTATTGTCCTAATTTCTCACAGTAGCGAACAAATTGAGCAACTTTGCGATCGCGCTTTGTGGCTACAACAAGGACAAATCATGGCTTATGGTGAGCCAAAAGTGGTAGTAGCACAGTATGTCAATCAAATGCGATCGCAAACTCAGCAACGCACTCCCAACGGATCCTCCCAAGTGACTAGGTCTGGTGTGCAACTGCGAATGAATCAAAACCGCTTTGGCTCTCTAGAAGTAGAAATTACCGATGTGTTGCTGTTACCTAGCTTAGAGATTAATAGTGGTGATTCCTTAGCCATTGACATTGAGTACTTTTCACCTCAACCAATTGATGGACTAATTTTTAGTGTCCTGATTAGTACTGAAGATGGTCAAGTTTGTCTTGAGACTAACACAACTACCATGGGAGTATCAGTACCAGGTATTAAAGGTAAAGGAAAAATCAAACTCCATCTATCCCGCTTAGATTTAAACAGTGGTAAGTATTTTCTTGATGTTGGGGTTTATGAACCGAATCGGGCTTATACCTATGACTACCATTTGCGTGTTTATAACTTTTTAGTGCGTTCAAAATATAGTGAAAAAGGTATGATTAGCCCACCGCTTTGTTGGGATGTTGTTGAAGGTTGAATGTTGGTTGAAGGTTGAATGTTGGTTGAAGGTTGAATGTTGGTTGAAGGTTTAAGGTTGGTTGAAGGTTTAAGGTTGGTTGAAGGTTTAAGGTTGGTTGAAGGTTTAATTTTGGTTGAAGGTTTAAGGTTGGTTGAAGGTTGAATGTTGGTTGAAGGTTTAATGTTGGTTGACTGTTGAATTAGGGACAGGTAATAGGCAAGAGGTAACAGATTTAGCTTTACTATTCCCGATTACCGATTCCCGATTCCCGATTCCCGATTACCGATTACCGATTCCCGATTCCCGATTACCGATTACCGATTCCCGATTCCCGATTCCCGATTCCCGATTCCCGATTCCCGATTCCCGATTCCCGATTCCCGATTCCCGATTCCCGATTCCCGATTCCCTGTTCCCTTTGATCAAAAATTTACCAAATCTAAAACTAGTGAAAACAACAGTATATAGATTATTAAAACTGATTCAATCACTAAGTTTAGCTCTATTAATTCTTAGTGTTTCTGTACTTCCTGTATTTGCTGAGGAATCCTTGAGTGTATCTAACCGGTATTTGCCGATGGTATCTACAACCGATGATTCCCAGTTAAAACTAACTAAATTCCAGGATATAGAAGAATTTAGTGACAATTTTTTTGTCAATCAAATGACAGAAAATAATATTCCTGGTGCGGTATTTACCTTAGTAAAAGATGACAAGATTATATTCTCGAAAGGCTACGGCTACGCCAACCTTGAGGATAAGATACCGGTTATTCCTAACAAAACTCTGTTTCGTGTAGGGTCTGTATCTAAACTAGTTACCTCTACGGCAATAATGCAACTAGTCGAGCAAGGTAAGCTTAAGCTAAATGAAGATATTAACCAGTATCTTAAGGAATTTCAAATCAAGACTAATAAATTTAAGCCAATCACAGTTGATCATCTCTTAACTCATACTCATGGATTTGATGTAGCTTGGGCGATTGGCGGAGCCACTCTTTGCCAGTCTCAGCTGCCATCCTTAGAAAAATTTCTCACAGAAAATTTACCAGAGCGAGTGCGACCACCAGGTCAATTATATGTTTATAGTGATGTGGGATTAGCATTGGCAGGTTACTTAGTCGAAGTAGTTGGTGGAATTCCTTTCAGTGACTATATTGACCAAGCTATCCTACAACCTTTAAATATGAGTCAAAGTAGTTTTCAGCAACCATTACCGTCTCAGCTGGCTGCTGATTTAGCTGTGGGATATCAGTACAAAAATGGCAATTATATAAAGCAACCCTTTACCTGTAATAAAAGTGTTCCTACTACAGCGTTAAGTACTACTGCTGAAGACATGGCTCACTTTATGATTGCTCATTTACAGGGAGGTCGTTATGGTACAGAGCGTATCCTGAATGACACTACAGTAAAGGAGATGCACCGCCAACACTATACTAATTTTCCCAACATTCCTCAAGTGGCAGGATCTACTTATGGTTTTTTTGAGCGCTTTGTGAATAATCAACGGATAATTGAGCATGGCGGTAGCATGTCAGGGTATACTAATCTGCTATTTTTAATCCCAGAACAAAAGTTAGGTTTCTATATTGCTTACAATCGTAACACTCTTAATGAAAATTTGCGAGACGACTTGGTTGAACAGTTTTTAGATCGTTATTATCCTGTACAGAAAACCATTTCGTCACCTACTGAAACGATTACTAAAGCTATCACTGAAGCTGATAGTACCCAGCAGTATGACCAGCAATATGAACAGCAATATAAACAAATAAAGGGCGGTTATCGCTTCATTCGATATCCTCGAAACTCCCTGGTTAAACTAGCCATGGTTTTGCTAGAATGGGGTAAATTGTTGATTATTAAAACTAATAAAGACCACACGTTAACTATATTTCCAGGTAGAAGTACATGGGAGGAAGTCGAGCCACTTCTATTTCGCGCTACTGACAGCAGTATGTATATAAATTTTCGGCCAGATAGTCAGGGTAAAATTACTGGTATGTCTATGAGTAGTCATGTCCATTTAAGCTATGAAAAGTTACCCTGGTACGAAGCTCCTGTTTTACAGCTTGGACTGGCAGGATTTTCTGTGACCATCTTCCTATGGGGATGTTTAGTTTGGCTAATTAGACCATTAGTTAGCCGCAAAAATAAAACGTTATCTATAGTTTCACGACATACTCGTCTGGTGGAGTTGAGTATTGGTCTTATTAGTCTGTTGAATTTATGCTTTTTGATGGGAATGGGGATAGCTATTAGTACAATAGATTTCTGGGAATTTTTCTTCGGAATGCCCCCTGTGATAATTGCGTTACTTTATCTACCCATTGTGACCACAGGCTTGACTACTATAGTATCGATTATTGCTTTACTGGCTTGGAGAGACAAAAACTGGTCTTGGATTAGACGAGGGTATTATTTTTTGAGTATGCTAGCAGCATGGCTATTTATCTGGATCTTAAATTCTTGGAATTTATTAGGATTTAAATTTTAATTTTTGTGATTAGACAAGGGGAAGCAGATAATGAGGTTTTACAAAAACGAATTAATTCCCAATCAAATAATGACCTTGAAGTTGATTTCAAGGTCTATTTGATCAAGAATCAGAAAGCTCAGATAAATGCGATCGCATTTATTGTATTCTCTGTTCTGTATTGTGCTCAAGTTAACCTTGCCGATCCTGCCAGCCTTAGCAATCCATCACCACTTAGACCTAGGAACTAGCGCCAGCTTTATGGTCTAGGAAATTAGTCAGGTTTAATGAAATAGATCCCAGTCCCCTTTTGCCTTTTGCCTTTTGCCTTTTGCCTTTTGCCTTGCTAAAAAGCATTTAAAATGTGTTTTAGCTTAAACCCCTCCTAACACACTACCCATCGCACGAACCATATTCTGGGGCTGAAACGCATCCATAGCCGCCGTCGGCTCATACCCACAATGGACCATACAATCGGCACACTTAGGATTACCACTAGCGCGACCATACTGATCCCAATTCGTTTCCTCCAGCAATTCCTTAAAAGTGGAATAATGCCCTTCATTTAACAAATAGCAAGGCTTTTGCCACCCCAAAACACTGTAACTAGGACTTCCCCAAGGGGTACACTCGTAATCTTTCTCCCCGATCAGGAAATCCAAAAATAAAGGATTATGGTTAAAATTCCAGGTTTTATTCCCAGCCTTGAAAGGCGCTAAAATTTCCCGGAACATCGCCTTAGTCTGTTCCCGCTTCAGGAAATGCTCCTGATCCGGTGCCCATTCATAACTATATCCAGGAGAAACCATCATGCCGTCAATACCCAACATGGCCAGGAAATCAAAGAACTCCTGGATTTCCTTAGGATCAGTTCCCTCAAACACCGTCGTGTTAGTAGTCACACGAAATCCCCTAGCTTTAGCGGCTCGAATTGCCTGCACTACCTTATCAAATACCCCCTGACGGTCCACACACTGATCATGCCGTTCCCGTAAGCCATCCAAGTGAACGCTGAAAGTCAGGTAAGGGGAAGGTTGGAACTTATCCAGAGACTTCTCTAACAACAACCCATTGGTACAGAGATAGACATACTTTCGCCATGCCACCAACCCCTTGACAATGTCGTCAATTTGTGGATGAAGCAGAGGTTCTCCCCCCGGAATAGAAACCACAGGAACACCACACTCTTTCACCGCAGCAAAGCACTCTTCAGGAGTTAGCTGGCGCTTGAGTATTTCCGTAGGATGCTGGATTTTGCCACAACCGGAACAAGCTAGATTACAGCGGAACAGAGGTTCCAACATCAGCACCAGGGGAAAGCGTTTACGACCCAAAAGACGCTGGGTAACAATATACTTTCCGACATCAAGAGCTTGTTGTAATTGAATTGCCATAATTGTCCTCACACCATATAATCAACGCTAATCATTGAGGGTAATCATGATTACCCCAAAGCTTGAACTATGATCAGCTTCGCCAATAAATTTATAATACTTTTGGTGAATTGCTTTAAATCCTAGACTTTACCGCAGTTATCAGTTTCCTCTTGCCTATTGCTAGCATGCCTATTGCCTCTTGCCTGCTCCCTGCTCCCTGCTCCCTGTTCCCTGTTCCCTTACCTCAACCAATCAACAGCATCCTTCAGGGCTTTCCTAATGGAAGATTGGGGTAACCCTAACTCTCTAACCGCTTTCGAAGCATCGTAATACATCGGGTGTTGTGCCATCCGCACCCCATTGAGCGGAATAGAAGGGGTTTTGCCGAAAACAGTCAAGACGCACTCATCAATCCAAGCCATACTCAGCGGTAGCCAGACCGGAACAGTTTTTTGAGGCGCACTCAATCCAGTAATTTCCGCAAGTTGCTCCAATAAGGATTTGAAGGATAGATTTTGGTTACCTAAAATATAGCGATCGCCTTTTTTCCCCCGGTCTAACGCCAACAGGTGACCCTGAGCTACATCCCGGACATCAATAAAATTTAATCCCGTATCCAAATAAAATGGCATTTTCTGCTGTAGGAAGCGCACAATGATTTCTCCGGTAGGAGTTGGCTTAATATCCATTGGACCAATGGGAGCGCTAGGATTAACAATCACCACATCTTGACCAGATTCAGCTGCCTTGATCGCTTCCCGTTCAGCAAAAAACTTAGATTTTTTATAGTCACCCACCAATTTCTCGACAGGACTCTGATGGGTTTCATCCACAATTTCCCCAGGTTTACCCACACCAATAGCCGCTACTGAACTGGTGTAAACAGTGCGTTCAATCCCAGCTTGAGCAGCACTTTGTAGCACATTACGGGTTCCCTGGACATTGTTACGATAGAGTAAATCTCGATCCGCTTGCCACAGGGAATAATGGGCAGCGACATGAAATAATACCTGACATCCCTGCATCAGTTCGGACAAGCCTGGATCGTTTAAGTCACCGATAACGACTTCTATATCTAGACCTTCGAGGTTATCGAGTTGGCTAGTAGGGCGCACCAGAGCTCGCACGGAGTATCCTGCTTCAAGTAGCGATCGCACAACATGAGCACCGATAAATCCTGTTCCTCCAGTGACGAAAGCTTTGATTGCCATTGATTTAGCCCCTCTCTTTCCCGATTCCGTACTTCTTACCAGAAAATAATCCTACCCAGCAATCTTCCAGCAGAGTATACAATACTGGTACAACAATCAAACTCAACAACGTAGACGTAAGCAATCCACCAATAATTGCCACAGCCATCGGTTGTCGCAATTCTGCTCCTGCGCCAAATCCCAATGCCAAGGGCAACATTCCCAAAATAGTCGAAGCAGTAGTCATTATAATTGGTCGCAAACGCACCACTCCCGTTTCCAGAATTGCCTCAGTGCGACTTAAACCACCTCGACGAAGTTGGTTAACATAATCCATCAGCAAAAGCGCATTTTTGTCAAGTAGTCCCAGCAAAAAAATGAGACCAATCAGGGAAATCATGCCAAAATCACTCTGGGTGATCAGAAGTGCCAGCATTGCTCCCACAATAGATAAGGGCAACGACAAGCCCACCACCATCGGTTCTAACAATCGACCAAAAGGCAAAATTAGCACTAGCAGCATACAGGTAACAGACAAGGTCAAGGTGCCAGCAAAACTCCCCAGCACATGACTACTCAGAGCCGAATCTCCCCACAGTTCTAAGGTCACACCATCCGGTAAAACTGATTTGGCAAGCTTTACCACCTCCTCAGTCGCATCTCCCAACCTGTGACCCTGGTTAAGGCTAGCGCGAACATAAACCCCTCGCTGACCATTAACATGCTCAATCTCAGTAATCCTATTCCCTCGATTATTCTGACCAGTTGCCTCTACATCCACTAATCCTGGTAATGTCTCAATCCGAGTTTTGAGATCCGCAGCAGTATTGCCTAACACCTCTAAATCATCACCCAATAAAGCAACTTGAACCGGTTTTTGAGTAGGTAGTTCGATAAACTGAATATCTTCAACACTAGTAGTTACACCAGAAATCTTCGGCAAAGCAGCCCGCATTTTTTCCTGAACCTGAGCAGTAGTATATTGGCGATTACGTTTAAGTTTGACCTGAAGGTTACCTTTTTTGGGATCACCCTGTACCCCCACAACCGTATATACCGATTCCACTTCAGGGAAAGCCAGCACCGCCTCTTCTAACTGCTTAGCCACCTGCTCAGATTGCTTCAGTACCAATTTCATCCCACTTTTAATCGGAAATAGACCATTAAACCCGGAATTTGATAGTTGTGGTTTTGATAGTTGTGGTTTTAGCTGCTCCCTAAGGTCTGAATTAGTATCTGAATTAGTATCTGAATTAGTATCTGAATTAGTATCTGAATTAGTATCTGAATTAGTATCTGAATTAGTATCTGAATTAGTATCTGAATTAGTATCTGAATTACTTAATGGCTTTGACTCCTCACTGTTAGAATCAAACCCTCCCAAATTCAGAATCTTATCAATTAAATCACCAAATTGAGAGGCACTAGGCATCTCAGGCAACGGTGCTGTATAGGTAATCATAAATTCCCCTCGGTCTAGGGTAGGAATAAACCCCTGAGGAATTAGGGGAATCAGAGAAATTCCAGCCACAAAGCTCAATACCGCTAATCCCACTACAAATTTCCGATGCCCCAGGGACCAGCCCAGCAAATCAGGGTACTTAGGATTAGACCTCAACCAAAAGTCGAAAACTACTCTTGATAATCTTTCCCTATTCCCTATTCCCTGTTCCCTTCTACCTGTTACCTGTTCCCTATTCCCGTCTTGATGCAGTCGCTCATGGGGGAGACCCCCAAGACCGCGCTGCATCGCTGTTCCCTGTTCCCTGTTCCCTTCTTCTCTCAATAATCTTTCCCTGCTCCCTGCTCCCTGCTCCCTGTTCCCTGCTCCCTGCTCCCTGTTCCCTGTTCCCTGTTCCCTATTCCCCTGTCTAGGTTTAAGCCAATAAACCGCAAGAACTGGGCACAAGGTTCGAGCAACCAACAAAGAGGTAAGAACTGCTGCCGAAACCGTCAGACCAAAGGGTTTAAAGAACTGTCCTAAGTTACCACCCATTAAACCAACCGGTAGAAATACCGCCACAATGGTCAAAGTAGAAGCAGAAACCGTCAGACCAATTTCATTAGTAGCAGAAAGAGCAGCTTGCCGAGGAGACTCCCCAGCCTCCAGGTGCCGAGAAATGTTCTCGACTTCTACAATGGCATCATCAATAATAATTCCAATTACCAGAGCCAAAGCTAGTAGAGTAATGGTTTCGAGATTGAACCCATAGATAGCCATCACTATAGCGGTTCCGAGCAGAGAAATTGGAATTGCCAAGGCAGTAATTAGGGTGGCACGCCAGTTACGCAAGAAAGTAAAAATTACCAACACTGCCAGAACAATTGCCAGTACTAAACCATCAATAGTAGATTGAGTCGCTTCCCGGATATAGTTAGCTTGAGTCACTGCTAAGACTAACTGCACCCCTGGCAAACTACCTTGTAGCCTTTGCACTGTTTTCTCTACCCGACTAACTACATCTAAGGTGTTAGCATCACCCCCTTTGATCACCTGAAAAGCCAAAGCTTCCTGTCCATTGAAGCGAATCCGAGTCGGGGTAATGGGTATGGGTGATTCGGGACTATCTCGCGGCTGTTCCTCCTTAATAATTTCTGGTGCTTGTTTGGTCAACTCTGAGCCAGAATTGAGAGCCGTAAACGTAGTTTCCCCCCCTCCCAACAAATTGACTTTCAGAACTCCTGGAAGTTGAGCAATCTCTGGTAAAATGCTAGTCTTAGCAATGTCAGCTAATTGCTTCAGGTCTTTAGTATCACTCTTGATGGTGTAGCTAACGGCAGAGGATTCGTTCAAATTGAAGGGAATGACCTGAAAGGTTGCACCTTCAGGAAGAGCAATCTGCCACAGTGTCTTTTCAACCTCCATTGAAGAGGAGTTGAGATTGGTTCCGACATCGAAATAGAGGGTAACTACTGTTCGACCAGGGTAGGTTGAGGAAACCATCTGATCGAGTCCTGCCAAAGGCAAAAGCCTTTCCTCAATCCGTTGAGTCACTTTCTGCTCCGTTTCCACGGCAGTCTCCAATGGCACTTGAGCATTGACCACCACCACCGGAAACGTAATATCTGGGAATAGGGCATACTTAAGGGAACTGAAGGCCAAAAGCCCAGCCACAACCATTGCGATCCAAAAACCTATGGTTACTCGGGAATACTTAATGGCTAACCGAGAAATATTGAACCGCTTTCGTAAGACCTTGAGGGAAGTCAACTTGACCATCGAAGACAATTATTATGTCACTGTTTCCCTAGGATATACTTTGAGCGATCGGCTATAAGATCGGATTAGATTCTAAGGAATAGATTCTAAAGACATGGGATTGATCAGGTAGCGCCACACTTCACTCATGCATTTGCTAGCAATGGATAAAGCTCTAGACCAAGCGATTGAGCTATGGTATGGGCGACAGCCCCGCGCTGTACCCGATAGGGTCAGCGTCTCAAAGATACCGTAAGGATAGTGGAGCCTTTATGGTTGGTCGGTTATGCGTAAAAGGTTAAAACTTTATGATTAAGGCTCCACTATCTATCGGTTTCGTCTCTAGGAAGGATAGCCCGGTGGCGGAGTGGAACGGAGTCACCAATTAGGAATCTTTGGGAACAGGGAAACGAGCTATCAAGCTTCTGAGCAATTCAGAGGAGGTCATCCCTCTGCGATCAGCTTCTTGTTTAAGCTGCCTTTTCTCGAAGCTGGTTAACCGAATCATTAGTGTTTTGTCTTTCATTTTCGCATTGACACATGTAATTACATCTGTTACTATAATAATAGGTCGAAAACAGGAGGGCAACAATGAGATATGCATACCAGTACAGGCTGCGATTAAGTAAATCACAGACACTTAAGCTAGAAAAATGGCTTGATATGTTGCGCCACCAGTACAACTACTTACTGGCTGACAGATTTAACTGGTATCAACAGAATCGTTGTGCAGTAAATTACTGCCCTCTTGTTTGCTACCTGCCGGAGTTAAGAAATAATCCTGACTACTATTCCCAAAAGCGAACTCTACCTCAACTAAAAAAAGATAGGCCATGGTATCAAGAAATTCATGCACATGTTATACAAGACTGTGTCAAAAGGGTAGACCTAGCTTTTAAGCGGTTTCTAAAAGGGGATTGTAATGGGAATAAGAGTGGCAAGCCTCGGTTTAAAAGCAAGAATAGGTACCGCTCTTTTACTTTTCCATCTCTCTCTAAGAACCCAATTAAGGGCAATATACTGACATTGCCAAAATTTGGGCAAGTCAGAATGATCTACCACAGGCCAATCCCTGACGGCTTCAAAATAAAAACGGCTACGATCACCCGAAAGGCTGATGGCTACTACGTTAGTGCGGCTCGTTCCTAATAGGAGCCTCCAGAAAATGGAGAGGTATGATTAGGGGGATTCGCGGGATATAATCCCAAAATCCTAACTGTTGCATGGATGTGGGTGAAGACCCCACCCT